>JAPOOT010000419.1 GCA_026713285.1 Gemmatimonadota bacterium
ATATTGAGCATCTGCAGGGCCGCGATACCCTGCCCGCTCGGCGGCAATTCCCAGACGGTGTGGCCCCGGTACTCGGCGCACACGGGATCGTCCCAGGTCGACGCGTGATCCCTGAAGTCCTCGAGGCTGAACAGTCCTCCGACGTCCTGTGAACAGGCCACGATGGCTTCGGCGATCTCGCCGTGGTAGAACGCGTCGCGTCCGCCTTCGGCCAGGATGCGGTAGGACCGGCCCAGGTCCGGGTTCCTGAAAACGGCGCCGGGTTCGGTCGCCTTTCCCCCGGGCAGGTAGACCCTTGCGGACTCGGGCCAGGGGCTCAGCAGCAGCGTGGTTCCAGTCCAGTCCCGCGCGATGATGTCCGAAACCGGGAACCCGTTCTCCGCGTACCAGATAGCAGGTTCCAGTACCTGACCGAGGGACATCGTGCCGAAGCGATCGAGGAGGCAGTTCCAGCCGTCCACGCAACCGGGTACGGACCAGCTCAGTGGACCGGAACCCGGGATGTACTCGTGTCCCCGGTCCCGGTAGTACGCGATCGACGCCCCGTGGGGTGCCCTGCCGCTCGCGTTGAGTCCGGTCAGCCTATCGCTTCCCGCCTCGCTGACGATGGCGAAAAGATCGCCGCCGATGCCGCAGGACATGGGTTCCACCACGCCGAGTACCGCGTTGACGGCGATGGCGGCATCGATGGCGTTGCCGCCCGCTTTGAGGATGTCAATGCCCGCCTGGGCCGCCAGCGGCTGGCTCGTGGCCACCATGCCCCTGGGCGCCATGACGACCGAGCGTCGCGAGGCTCGGTATTCGTAGGGATCATATCGCATGGTCTCTATGCTCTCCGGTCGGATGATTGCGGGAAGCAGGACTCGGCGTTGTGCCGGGGCGCGTAGCCGATCTCTTCCATCGGGGTCTCAATGTCGAAGATGTTGTAGGTGTTGTCCGAAATGACGAAGTAATGCCGCGCGGAGGGCAGGCTGCCGTTGCGATGGGCCGTATAGGCCGCGTGCACCATGGACGCCGCGTCCCGCTGGTGACACCACACCGCGAAGTACCCCCGTTCTTCCATGATGGGCGTATTCCCGGGGTTTACACCTCCCCAGCGCGTCGCCAGCGCGCCACAACCCCGTTCAGACGCCCGTTTCACCCAGGCCTCGACGTAGGCCTTCTCCCGGCCGTAGTCGTTTATCGGACAGGGCGGCGTATGCGCGGAGAGCGGCGGGGGCCAGTCTACGATCTCATCGAACTTCCGCTCGGCGATCAGCGCGTACGTGCCCGACTCGAAAAAGCGGTAAGCGTCGTCCACCGCGTGCACGGAGCTCGAACCCACGATCATCGGTCTGCGGTCCAGGGCCAGCACCGATTCGAACACCAGGTCCGTCATATGGTTCATGACGGCGAGATCGCCCTTCCGGGCCAGGTAGACGACGAGATCGAAACCGGGCAGCAGATCCCTGAACCGGTCCGGTTCTTCGGTGATATCCATATAGATGAACCGGCCTTCAGCGCGGCCCTCGGCCCTGTCGGGGGCTCCGGGCAGGTCGATGGAACAGAATCGGTATCTTTCGTCCATCTCCGGCAAGTACCGGCGCAGTCCGGATCCGATCGTCCCCCTGCCGCCGATGAGCAACGTGTTAAAAGCCATACGATTCCCCTCAATAGGCTTCCATATAGAGCGATTTGATTTCGTCCGCCGTGGGAACACGCGGGTTGTTTTGCGGACTTCCCGATGAGAGCGCGTCCTCGGCCATCTTGTCCAGCGCGCCGGACAGGGCCTCTTCAGATATGCCACAGTCCCGCAGCCCGGGGATTTCGACGGCATCATTGAGTTTCTGCAGACCGTCGACAAGCATATCGCAGGCTTCGGACGCATTGTGCTCTTCCCCCGCCCACCCGAGCTTCCGTGCCAGGATGGCGTAGCGTTCGGGCGCCGAGGATACGCTGAACCGGGTGACGCCCGGCAGGAGGACCGAGTTGCTCAGGCCGTGGGGAAGATGAAATACCGCTCCGAGCGGCCTGCTCATACCGTGCACGAGACAGACGGAGCTGTTGGCGAAGGCCATTCCGCCCAGGGAGGCCGCTTCCATCATGCCCTTACGGGCGGCGTGATCGCCGGGTTGGCGCCAGGCCCGCTCGAGGTGCCTGCCGACGAGGCCGACGCAGGCGAGGGCGAGCGGGTCCGTCATCGTGCCCGCCTTGCGGGAGACGAACGCTTCGATCCCGTGCGTCAGGGTATCCACGCCCACGTTGGCCGTGAGCGACGGGGGCATGGACAGGGTCAGGGTGTAGTCGACGAAGGCCGCGGTGGGCAGCAGGTGCGCATCCAGCATCATCATCTTCACGTTGCGAAGTGTATCCGAAATGACGGTCACGCGGGTCATTTCGCTTCCGGTGCCTGCGGTAGTGGGAATAGCGAACAGCGGTACGCCGGGGCGGGGTATGCGGTGATAGCCGGCGTATTCGGACAGGGGCCCGTCATTGGTGGCCATGACCGCGATACCCTTGCCGGCGTCGATGCTGCTTCCGCCGCCGATCGCGATGACGGCGTCGCAGCCGTTTGACCGGAATACGGCCAATCCTTCCTCCACGTTCACATCCGTGGGTTCCGGTGTCACGCCCCCGTATACATGGGCAGCAAGGTCCGCCTGGCGGCATTGTTCCACGATTCGCGCGGGCAGGCCCTGTTCGACCAGATAGGGATCTGAGACCACCAGGACGTTCTTAAGTCCGCTGCGTTTGGCCTGTGGGACGGCTTCATCGAAAGCGCCGGCGCCGGTGAAGATAATGGAAGGTATATTGATCTGTACGGGGCCGGACATCCTCACGTCACTCCCTCGATCACGTCGCTGTATTGCCTGAAGGAGCCGGAGGTCACGACCTCGGCCAGCGCCTGCACGGCGTTGTTCAGTTCCTCGTAAGTCGTGTAAAGCGGCGCGATGCCCAGCCTGATGTTGTCCGGCATTCGGAAATCTGAAATGACCTTTTTCTCTTCCCGGATGGCCTGGTCGATGCGGTATCCCTCGTCATGGCCGAATGAGACGTGCGACCCCCTGCGGTCGCCGTTCCGCGGAGAGTTCAGTCTGAACCCGAGTGGCTTCAGCACGGATTCCCAGAGGGATACCAGGTACTCCGACTGATCGATCGACTTGGTACGAATGGGACCGATGCCGGCTTCGAGCGTGAGATCCACACCGGGTTCGATCATGGCAAGCGACAGGACGGACGGCGTGCCCGTGAGATAGCGGTCTATGCCCGCCGCCGGTTCGAATTCGGTATCGAAATAGAATTGCTTCCGGTGGCCGAACCAGCCTGAAACCGGGTTGATCAGCCGGGACTGCAGGTCGTCCCGGACATAAAGAAACGCCGGCGCGCCCGGGCCGCCGTTCAGGTACTTGTACGTGGAACCCACCGCCAGGTCGATACCCAGGTCGTGACACGCCATGGGTACGACGCCGGCGGAATGGCTCAGGTCCCACAGGATCATCGCGTCCCGCCTATGTGCGATTTCGGTTATCCGCGCAAGGTCGTACATGTAACTGGACTTGTACATGACGTGAGAAAGGAGCACCAGGGCGGTATCGTCGTCGATGGCCCGTTCCAGGGCCTCATCGGATACGGCAAAGCCGTTGTCCACCGGGAGAACAACCAGTTCGTACGCGGGATCGAGCAGGTCCGCCACGGCCTTCAGGATATAGATGTCGGATGGGAAATTAACGCGGTCGGTCACGATCTTACGCCGTCCCTGCCGTTCCTTGAGCGCGCCGGCAATCAGCTTGAACAGGTTGACCGAAGTGGAGTCGGCGATGATTACTTCGTCCGGCAAAGCGCCGATCAGTCCGGCCAGCTTTGCGCCGATACGCCTGGAAAGCCCCATCCATTCGTCATTCCAGGCACGGATCAGGCGGTTTCCCCACTGATGCCGGACCAGCCGGTCCATCAGGGCGACGGAGTCTTTCGGAACCCGTCCAAGGGAATTGCCATCCAGGTATATCAGGCCGGGGTCGTCGATCAGGAATCGTTCCCGGAACTTGCCCAGTTGATCGTGGCGGTCCAATGCTCGTGCCTGTTCGAACGACGTGTCGAAATCCAAACACACACCTCCACGTTTCATTCCGTGGCGGGAATGGGAGTCGAAGGGACGCAAAAAAGAAAATCGAAATGTATACGTGGAGGGAGGTCAGGACAAGTGGAATGTCGGCGTCACGTCGTGCTTCGGCGTCACGTCGCGCGTCGAGGTCACGTCATGCTTCGGCGTCACGTCATGCTTCGGCGTCACGTCGCGCTTCGACGTCACGTCGCGCGGCCGATGCTCATCTGCTCGCCCGTTCGCCAGGTTCCATGGAACGGGGCTGGGTATCGAGGATGTTCAGGTCGGCGAATGCCATCACCCTGGCCAGCGTTTCGCGTCCCCGCATCAGCAGGGAACTGGAGTGAGGAGTGTCTTCCGCGCAGAAACCCGTCGCGGCGAGACCGACGCCGTCCGCGAGGTATAACGCCCGTTCGCAGTGAAACTGCTGCGAAACGACCGTGACGCGGTCCAGGCCGAACACCTGCTTCGCCCTAAACACGGAGTCCAGGGTCCTGACCCCGGCGTAGTCGAGCAGAATGTAGTCTTCCGGCACGCCCAGTTCGATCAGGTCACGCTGCATGGTCGTCGTCTCGTCATAGTACTTCGTGGAAGCGTCGCCGCTGACGAGGATGGCGCGGACCCGGCCGGCGTGAAACAGTTCGGCGGCTGCCTCGATGCGCGTGCGATAATATCGATTGACGTTCCCCTCGGCGTACTTGGAGGTGCCCAGCACGAGGGCCACCTGGCATTCGGGTGTTTCGTCGGCCAGGTAGTATAACCGGGCGGATGCGTTGCGGGTGATGGAGAGGTCGTTCAACAGGGTTGCGAAGAGACCGATCGCGGCCAGCGCCGCAAGGAATTTGGTCAAAACCAGCAGATGGCGATAAGCAGGTTTGCTTCGCATCGTATCAGACGTTTTGGCGGGAAATGGTCTTTATGGAATGAAGGACTGGGGTTATACTAACATACTACCTGAGTGGGGGGTATGCCGTCAAGCGATTAACCCTGGTTTTGTGTCATTTCCCAGAGGTTTCTTAAAATGAGGACGTCCCACCCAGGGATACCATGGTCTTACACAGGATTTGTACGTGAGTTTATCCACAATGCACGTTGTTGTCTTATCGATACTGGAGTGATTCCACCATGCTTATACCCCTGTTGATATGGCTGCTCCCCCTCGCGTCGCCAGACGCCTTCCAGGAGCCGGTGAACGGCCGTCCTCACATGACCGTACTGTTTTATGGCGACAGCTTGACGACGGGGTTCGGGATCGATCCGGACAAGGCGTATCCTCAGGTAATCCAGGAGAAGATCGACCAGCTCGGCTGGCCGTTCCGGGTGATTAACGGCGGGGTGGGGGGCGAGACCACGGCGGGTGGATTGAGCCGAATCGACTGGGTGCTGCAGAACAGGATGGACGTATTTGTGCTGGAACTCGGCGGCAACGATGGCCTGAGGGGCGTCGACCCCCGTGTCACCCGGCGGAATCTGCGGGCGATCATCCTCCGTGTAAAAGACCGGTATCCCGATACGAAGATCATTCTCGCAGGCATGCAGGCGCCGCCGAACATGGGAACTGCATTCACCTCGGCCTTCAAGGCGATCTATCCTGAACTGGCCGAATCGGAAAACACCCCGCTGATTCCCTTCCTGCTCCAGGGCGTCGGCGGCATACCTGAACTGAATCTGCCCGACGGTATCCACCCGACGGCCGAAGGGCACGCGATTCTGGCGGAGAACGTGTGGAAGATTCTCAAACCGGTCCTGGAGGACCTGAGTCCGTAGTGCGCTAGATCTCCGAGCGAAGCACTTCCAGCGGGGACTGACGGTAGATTCCGGTGCTGGCGAGCATGCCCACCGTGATGGTGATCGCCGATATCCCGCCGATCACGGCCACTACGGGGATGAATGCCGGAATGAAGGAGATATTGAAGACGAATGTGGCAAGAATCCATGTCGCGGCATAGGCCAGCACAACGCCCGTAACGGCGCCGATCACCCCCAGGAACAGGTACTCGATCGACATGATCTTGAGAATCTGGTTTCGGGATCCTCCCAGCGTTTTCAGGAGCACGCTCTCCTGCATCCGCTGCAACCGGCTGTTCGTTACGACGCCAACCAGCACGATCACGCCGGTGAATACGCTGAACAGCGCCATGAAACGGACGATGAGGGAGACCTTCCCGAGGATGTCGTTCAAGGTGCCCAGGATGAGGCTGAGGTCGATCATGGATACATTGGGGAACCTGCTTACCGTTTCCTGCTGAAAACGGGCGGAAACCTGCGGATCGTCGATACGCGTCACGATCACGTGGAACTGGGGCGCTTCTTCCAGCACACCCTCGGGAAAAACCATAAAAAAGTTGGGTTGAACGCGCTGCCAGTCGACGGCCCTCAGGCTGCCTACGGTGGTCTTGACCGGTACGCCCTGCACATCGAACACGATCTCGTCCCCGATACCCACTCCGAGCCGGTCCGCTATGCTTTTTTCCACGGAAACCAGCACTGCATCGTGCTCTCCGTCGACGCGGGGCTGCAACGTGCCATCCAGGAGCGTTTCCGCGTCCTCCAGGTGGCCCCGATAGGTAGACCGGTATTCCCGCCGCAGCGCCCACCGGGGCGACCGGCCCGTGGAATCCTGCATGATCTCAGCAGTCGTGCGTCCATTCAAACCGGCCAGGCGCATGCTGACGACGGGCGTTTGCTGCATGACCGGGAGCCCGTTGCGTTCAAGCGATTCGACGATATCATCCCGCTGATCCGGCTGGATATCGAACAGGACCATGTTCGACTGCCTCTCCCCTCCGACCTGGGAAATGTGTCCGACCAGGGAAAACTGAAGGAGGTAGAGGGTCGTCAGCAGGAAAGCCCCCAGCCCGAGGGCCACCACCATCGTAACGGTCTGGTTGTCCGGCCTGAAGAGATTGGCCATGCCCTGCCGCCATACGTACGGCCAACGCGCGGGCAACAGACGGCGAGCCGTCGCTATGAGGCCGCGGGCGACGAAGCTCAACAGGGCGAAGGCGACTATCAGCCCCGCCGCGAATCCCACGCCCTGATACCATTGGCGGGACTGGGTGACGGAGAAAAGCACGATCCCGGTGACTAGCACGGCAATCAGCGCCAGGCGCCACGGATCACGGGCGCCCCGGGATGGCGTTTCGACCGATGAACGGAGCGTAAGCAACGGTGAGATGTCTCTAACCGCGATGAGCGGGAGGAGGGCGAAAAGCAGGGCCATGAGCAGACCGAGGCCCATGCCCTGGAGGACGGGCAGGAATGAATAGCGGATATCCAGTTCGAATGGAACGAAGTCCTGTATCAGCGCCGGCAGGACCCCGAGTACAAGAAATCCCGCGGCCGCGCCGATCGACGAGCCGATTACACCGATGGATACGGCCTGGATGACGTAGATGGTGACGGTATGCCGCCCTTCCGCACCCAGGCAGCGCAGTACGGCGATGGTGCCCCGCTTCCGTCTCACGTAGGTATGGATGGCGCTCGCAACGCCTACGCTCCCGAGGATCAGGGCAATGAAACCGCTCAGGTTCAGAAACCGGTACAGATTGCCCAGGGATCGTTCCAGGCCGGCCTGCCGGTCGGCCACGGTATCCCAGTCCATGCCCCACCGCGCCGCCGTGTCCGTGCCGTGGGAATCCACCAGTGCCTGCACGTCTACGCTATCGTCGAACCTGAAAAGCGCCCGGTAGGTCGCTCTGCTTCCGGGCTGGATCAACGCCGTGGACTCCAGATCCGCCAGGGGTATGTAGACGCGGGGACCGATGGTGCTCATGGCCGCCGTTTCGCCCGGTATGGCAATCAGCCGTCCCTCGATCTCGAAGGTCCTCAAGCCGACACGAATGGAGTCGCCGACCTCCGCGCCGTGCTGGATCATCAGGTTGTCGTCCACGAGTGCCGAACCCTGCGTCCTGAAGCGTTGTGCGGCGTCCGGAGGGGACGTCTCCAGTTCGCCGTAGTAGGGGAAATCACCCTCGAGGGCACGGACCTGCACGAGGCGCGACGAAGCGGATCGGGGGAAGGCGACCATGGAAGCAAAACTTGTCTGGCGGGACTGCGCTCCACCCAGGCTTCGGAGGAAGACTTCGGCCGAATCGGAGAACGCCCGGCGGGTGTTTATGTCGAGGTCGGCGCCTAACAGCGCCCTGGATTCCAGGTTGACCGCGGTCCGCATGCTGTCGCCGAGGGTCCTGATCGAAACGAGCGCCGCCGTGCCCAGGATAATGGACGACATGTAAAGCAGCAGGCGGCGCCGGTAGGTCCGGCTGTCCCGCCAGGCCATATTCAGCAGCCACTTCAGGCGCAACGGTGCGTGTTCGTTCGGAGAAGGAGAAGACATGTCTAGGTTTCGGAGGTGAGAGAAAGGGGATGGATTTCAGGATAACCCGCGTTTTCCGTGTGGTAGTCTTCGACGATACGGCCCCCGTCTAACCGGATGATCCGCTGCGATCTGCGCGCCAGATCGGGGTTGTGGGTCACCGTCACGAGGGTCGTTCCCGATTCTTCGTTCAAATCGAATAGCAGGTCTTCCACCCGTGCGCTCGTCTCCGCGTCCAGGTTGCCCGTCGGCTCGTCCACGAAGAGCAGAGACGGCCGGTTGATGAACGCCCTGGCCAGGGCGATGCGCTGTTGTTCGCCGCCGGACAGTTGCACCGGATAGTGTGAGGAGCGATCGGACAGCGCCACGCGATCGAGCAGTTCCATGGCCCGGCCGTCTACGCCCTTTTCGCCGCGCAGTTCCGCGGGAACCATGACGTTCTCGAGGGCCGTGAGCGTGGGAATGAGCTGGAAATTCTGGAAGACGAAGCCCACGCATCGATTCCGCACGCGAGCCCTTTCGTCCTCGTCAAGGTCGTCCAGGACAATCCCGTTCAGCGATACCGAACCGGTCGTCGCCCGGTCCAGTCCGGCACAGAGTCCGAGCAACGTGGTCTTGCCGCTGCCCGATGGCCCGATGATCGCCAGGGACGCCCCCGGCATCAGCTCGAAATCGACATCGCGCAACACGTGCAGCGTCCCGCCGCCGCTCGCGTAGGTCTTGCACAGTCCACGGACTGCCAGAATGGGCTGTTCAGTCATGATCCGGGCGGCTCCTCGCTGGTCCGGTCCCCTTCTGGCTGCCCGGGACCTCTTCCCAGCAGGCTCAGGAGACGGTCCGGATAATCCGTGATGATACCATCTACACCGTGTTCGATTAGGCGTTTCATGTCTGCTTCCTCGTTGATGGTCCACACGTACACGTCCACATTGTGCCGGTGAGCGCCCGAAACGAACCGTTCGTTCACCATGGTCAGATCCCGGAAGCTCGGCGGCACCTGCATCGTTTCTCCCTCGGGCACAAAGGCAAACCCGAGACGGGCGGTATTCAGCACCCAGAACAGGAGCACTTCTCCGGCCGTGGACGACGTGGCGATTCCCGGGTTGTTGTCCCGTATGTATTTGACACTCTCGCCCTGAAACGACGCGATGACCTTGCGTTCCGGATTCGAACTCGCTCCGATGACATGCGAGAAGCGTTCCCTTGCGGCGTTGGATACGGCCTTCAGTTCGATGATCATTCTTGCATCTGTGAGCGTGGAAAGCGCTTCTGCGAGCGAAGGCACTTTCAATCCCATGCCCCGGTAGGGAAAGCTCGCGCCGTCGTCCGGCGTCCAGTGGTATCCCGCGTCGAGTTCCTGCAATGCCGCCCAGGTCATCCCGTCGACGCGGCCCGATCCGTCGGTCGTGCGGTCCACCGTGGCATCGTGTATGACGACCAGTTTGCCGTCGCTGGTGGCATGCACGTCGAATTCCAGGGCGTCCGCACCGGATTCAATGGCGTTTCTGAAGGCGTACAGGGTGTTTTCAGGCCACTGTGCGGCGCCTCCACGGTGCGCGATCACCAGGGGACGGTCCGTCTGTGTGAATGAATGCTCGGGCATGGGACGATTTGTCACCGCGGCGTATGACAGGATCACGACGAGAATGGCCGCAACAGCGACCGACAGCCGAACGAACCACTTCCAGATGAATCTGATCATTTACAAGCCGCGGTTGGGGTTACAAGGGCCAGTCTCGCAATATGCGCTCAACCTCTTCGGCGTGGCTGCTCTCGTCGCGAATCATGTCTTCCAGCTGGACCATGAGTCCGTAATCTCCGTACGCTTCCGCCTCTGCACGCCGCTGAACGTACCGCTTGACGATCGTGAGTTCGTCTTCGAGCATCGTCTCCAGGTTGGCCCGGTTCGAGTCGCTGACCTTGATAGGCCGGGGTACGGTCGTGGGTTCGCCGCCCAGCACCACGATCTTATTGGCGAGATACTGCGCGTGAAGCTGTTCGTCCGGCACCTCGTCGAGGAAAAACTTCGACAGTTCGGGACGGTAGGGACCGCTGGCCTTGGCCGCGTAAATGGTAAATTGTATGATTGCGCCCAGCTCGGCCGCCAGGTCTCCGTTCAAATTGTCAATCAGGGTCTGCTTGTCCATGGTGCTTCTCCTTGATCTATCGATGTTTCTTTGACAAACGACGGCGGCCTATCCTTCGCCCGTTTTCATGATACGTTATCCGTCGAACATAAACCAAGCGATAGTTCGCGCCCTGTCTTGAGGCAGGTGGAACAGTAAAGACCCTATGCCGGGATCAAGCCATTTCGAGCACGGCCTTGACCACGCCGTTGTCGGGGTCGAGCCACGTGGGGAAGTCCGCCAGCATGCGTTCCGGACCGGCCGTATGGGTAATCCAGGGCGAAGTGTCGACCCGGCCGGACTCGATATGGCCGATGACCCGCTGCAGGTCTGACGCGCGGGCGTTCCGGCTGCTGAGCAGGGTCATCTCCCGCCGGTGAAAACCGGGTCCGTCGAACGTGATCTCCGAACCGGTGATTCCTACGTAGACCAGACGTCCGCCGTTGGATACGTACTCGTGGGCCCGCATCATGGACCCGGCGTGTCCGGTGGCGTCGAAGACGGCCGTGGGCAGTTCGCCGCCCAGCAACCGGTACAGCTTCGACTCCACGTCGGCGGTGCTGGAAATCACCTCGAAGAGGTCGTAACGCCGCTTGCAGAATTCGATGCGCCGCGGGCTGATCTCAAGCAGGATCACCCGCGCCCCGGCCAGCAGCGCGAACGTCAGTACGGATAGGCCGATGGGCCCGGCGCCGATGAGCAGGACGGTTTCGCCTTCCTCGATCGCGGCCCGGTCCACGGCGTGGGCGCCGATGCTCAGCGTCTCCACCAGGGCCAGCTGTTCCAGGGACAGGACATCCGATCGCAGCAGCTTCGCGGCGGGGAGTGTCAGGACGTCCCGCATGCCGCCGTCCACGTGGACGCCCAGGACGTCCAGATTCGAACAGCAGTTCGTCTTGCCCATGCGGCACGGCACGCAATCTCCACAATCCATGTAAGGTACGACGGCGCAGTGGTCGCCGGGACGGACCAGAGACGCGTCCGGACCCGTCGCGAGGATCTCCACGCCCAGTTCGTGCCCCAGGATGCGGGGATAGTCGAAGAAGGGTTGCGTTCCCTCGAAGGCATGGAGGTCCGTCCCGCAGATCCCGACCCGCCTGATGCGCACCAGGGCTTCGCCGCGACCCGGAGGCGTGGGCTCGGGGGTATGCTCAAGGACAAAACGGCCGGGTTCTTCGAGTACGATGGTCGGCATGTGGTCAGGACTCGCTTTTCAGGTGAGCAGGGCGGAGAGCAGCGGCGGTTTGCGCTGGAACTTGTCGACGTATGCTTCGAAGGTCGGCAATAGCCGCAGTTTCACCTTGGTTTCATGGTCTGTGGCGATTGATTCGAGCCGGTGGTCGAGGAATGGGTTTCGGAACCGTTCGATGCAGTCTTCCGCGAAAGTGCGGGCGTCTTCCACCTCGTCCGGCAGCGACGGCACGATTTCCTCGAGCATCAGTTCCCGCAGCCAGGGTCCCGTCTCCACGTGATCCACCGCCTCCCGGACGGTCCAGATGCCCAGCGGCATGGCCCGGCACACCAGCGCCGTGTGGGCGCCGTTGAGCACCCTCATCTTGCGCAGCGCGTACGGACGGACGTCACGCGTCCGCACCAGTGCCGGATGCTCGATGAACGGGGCGGCGTCCGGCCGGTCCTCCAGGGCCCAGAACGCGAAGGGTTCGGTCAGCGCCAGAAGCCCGTCGCCGTGGGGATTGGGAAAATCCGCGGGCGGTTCGACTGTGATCCGGTCCACGAGCGTATGCAGCCAGACCACACGCCCATCCATCCAGTCCAGGAAACCGTCCCCGAGCTTCCATACGCGTCCCAGCGTCCGGACAAGCCGGCGCAGGACCCCGGCGTTTTCGTCGATCAGTTCGCAGGGGATGACGGTCACCGGCGCGCCGCCGTTTTCGTAGCGTTCCTTGAGGACCCGCAGCAACTTGCCAGGGAAGGAATCCGGCGGCGAACCGTCCGGCCGTTCCGATTCCGGTACGTCGTATCCTGTCTCCGAAGCGTTGGAGAGGATATACTCGGTGGAAGGATCGCGTCCCACGGCCAACACGGCTTCCCAGTCGTCCCTGGCGCTCAGAGCCCTCGAGACGCTGCCCACCTCGATGGTTTCATCAATCCGCCTGTCGTCGCGGATACCTCTGACGCGGATGTGGTAACGGCCGTCCTGTTCATTGAATAACCTGGAACGACCGCTTCCCGTGGACTGGACCACGACTACCCGGCCGATGGACTGGCCGCACTGCCTGGCCTCGTGGATGAAGAGGTCGGCGAAAGCGCGGAGGAACCGGCCGCTTCCGAACTGGAGTACCGATTCAGCCGGCGCCATCATCCGATTCCCTTCGCTTGGCCTCGTCCCACAACGCGTCCAGTTCCCCGAAGGTGGCCCGTTCCAGGCTGTCTCCCTTGAGTTCGAGGGCGGCTTCGATGTACCGGAAACGCCGGATGAACTTGTCGTTGCTCCTTCTAAGGGCGTCTTCCGGGGGCACGTTCAGGTGACGGGACAGGTTCACGAGGGAGAACAGCAGGTCTCCAATCTCCTCCTCGATTTTCGCTCTGTCCCCCTTTTCCAGGGCGCGTCGCACCTCGTCGATTTCTTCGCCGACCTTGTCAAGCACCTCCTTCACGTCGTCCCAGTCGAAGTTGACCCGGGCGACCTTTTCCTGGATGCGGTAGGCTCGGAGCAGGGCCGGCATGCCCGCCGGAAGTCCGTCGAGCACCGACTTCCGGTCTTGGCTCCCTTTCTCTTCCCGCTTGATCTTCTCCCAGTTGGTCAGTACCTCGTCAGCCGTGTCGGCCCGCGTGTCTCCGAAAACGTGGGGATGGCGGCGCACGAGCTTTTCGTTGATTGCCCGGGCCACGTCGTGGACGTCGAACCGCCGCTCCTCGGCGGCGATTTGCGCATGGAATACGACCTGGAGGAGCAGGTCGCCCAGTTCGTCCCGGAAGTCGCCGTCGCCGCCGTTGTCCAGCGCATCCAGCACCTCGTAGGCTTCCTCGATCAGGTACGGCCGCAGGGTCTGGTGGGTCTGTTCCCTGTCCCAGGGACATCCCCCGTCCGACCTGAGTTTCGCCATGATTTCCACGAGTTCTTCGAATGGGGTCGGTTGCATTCCAGGCATCCATTGATTGCGCGACATCGGAGCTTGCGCGGCATCGGAGTTTGTCCGACATCGGAGCTTGCGCGGCATCGGATCCCTTTCCGCTCCGGTGGTTCCGGCGGCAGATTCGCGCTTCGGCGGAAGGTTCGATCACCGGCGGCCGGTTCTCGTTCCGGCGGCGGGTTAATCTACAATAAACGGTCCTGTTCGGCAAGCGAGGTCTGATACCTATGCGGAACAATGCGGAAAGGCCGTATCTCCGGTTACTTCCGCCCCGTGTCCACACCAAGAAAACTATTGACGTAAGCCCTTGAAAAACCTACATTGTCTAGGTTTAACGGGAATCGATCCCGTAACCGTTTCAGGATCACAGCGCAAGGGAGGAACAAGGGGTCCGGAAAGGCGTGCAAGGCATGGTAAGCGAGCATGTCCTCGTTCTGAACCAGAACTACGAGCCCTTGAGTGTTTGCACGGCAAGGCGGGCGGTAATCCTCGTGTTTCTGCGCAAGGCGGAGATCATTGACAAATACGCGGAACCGGTGCGGGGCGTGTACACGATGTTCGACCGGCCCAGTATCGTCCGGCTGGTGAACTTCGTACGCATTCCCAGCAAGGGTATCATGCTGTCCCGCAAGAACATCCTCAAGCGGGACGGCCACCAGTGCCAGTATTGCAGCACAACGCGGGGCCCACTGACCGTGGATCATGTCCTGCCCAGGTACCTGGGAGGATCGGACAGCTGGGAGAACATGGTCTGCGCCTGCCAGCGGTGCAACAATAAAAAAGGGGACAGGCTCCCCGAAGAAGCGAACATGGAGCTCAGACGCAAGCCCAAGGCGCCCAGCAGGATTCATTTTATCCGGGATTTCATAGGAATTCACCATCAGTCCTGGCGCCCCTACCTGTTTCTCAAGAACGACCGGCCGGAAGAAATGCTATGGCCTACCAGGTAAGGCTCGAACACTTCGAAGGGCCGCTGGACCTGTTGCTGTACCTGATCAGGGAACACGAGGTGGATATCTACGACATCCCCATCTCGCTGGTCACGCAGCAGTACCTTCAGTACCTCGAGCTGCTCAAATTACTCGATCTCGAAGTGGGCAGCGAGTACCTGCTCATGGCGGCGACGCTGTTGCGCATCAAGTCTAAGATGCTCCTGCCCCGCAGGTCCGAAGAGGAGGAAGACGAGACCGTCGACCCCCGGGAAGAACTCGTGCAGCGTTTGCTGGAATACCGGCAGTTCAAGGAAGCGGCCGGTGTGCTAAACGAGCATCAGGACCGCAGTGCCGATGTGTTCTACCATCCGCCGGCGGAGAACGTGGACGAAGACCTGAACGGAGTGGAAACGCTCGATACCCGTCTGGTCGGCAACCTGAATCTCTGGGACCTGCTCCAGGCTTTCAGATTCACGCTCGACCGTGCAAGAGACGATTTCGACCGCACAGTGGAGCGGGAGACCTTATCGATCGAGGACCGAATGGACGACATCCTGGATAATCTGAAGAAACAGAAGAACCTCTTTTTCAGCTCGCTGTTCCAGGAAGACCTCTCCCGCTCCTTTCTGATCGTTACATTCCTGGCCCTGCTGGAACTGATCCGGCAGAACAGGGTGGTCTTCGAGCAGACCGATACGCTTGGAGAGATCTGGCTGACCCTGTCCGATTCGGTTAATCCATCGACGTGAGGAAACAGTCGGGATGCAGAAGAAACTGATCATGGACCAGGCACAGCTCGACGAATACCGCGCGATCACGGAAGCCGTGCTTTTCGCGAGTGACGCGCCGCTTGGCCTGAATGAACTCAGCCGCATCATGGACGATGTGGGCGAGGAACTGATCGGAGATTGCATCGAAGCCCTGAACGAGCGGTATGCGCAGGGCGGCCACGGTTTCGAAATCCGGCTCGTGGCCAACGGTTACCAGTTCAGCAGCAAGGTGGCTTACGCGAAATGGATACGCCGGCTCTACCGGGGCAGGATTCCATCCCGCCTGACGCAGGCGGCCCTGGAATGTCTGTCGATCGTCGCGTACAAGCAACCCATCAGCCGGTCCGAGGTGGAGGCGATTAGGGGTGTGAATGTCGACGGCGTATTGCGTACGCTGCTGGACCGCAACCTCATTCGTATCGCTGGCCGTGGGGAAGGCGTCGGCCGGCCGATTCTCTATGCGACAACGAGTGATTTTCTAAGGTATTTCGGGCTGAACAAGCTTTCGGACCTGCCCAAGCTGGACGAATTGAACGAATTGTTGAAGGAACAGGATATCGTGCTGGACGAAGATGACGAAGAGCCCGACCCGTCGCTGTTCCCGGGACCTGGGCCAACTGCAGGCGAAACGGATGGGAAGATCGTATCCAGGGATGAGACTGAATAGATACATGGCCCGGGCGGGCGTCGCCACCAGGAGACACAGCGAATCGATGATCCTGGCCGGCCGGGTTAAACTGAACGGTGAGAAGGTAGTTTCCCTGGCCACGCGGGTTCAGCCCGATTCCGATGTGGTGACGGTCGATGACAGGCCGTTGAAGGCGTCGGAAACCCGGAGATGTTATCTGCTCAACAAGCCGGCGGGATACCTGACCACGTTGCGCGATCCCTTCAACCGGCCGACAGTCGCCTCGTTGATACGGGACATCCCGGAGCGCGTCTTTCCCGTTGGACGGCTGGACCGCGATACGGAGGGTCTTCTGCTCTTAACCAACGACGGTTCTTTGGGTTACAGGCTGATGCATCCCCGATTCGGTTTCGAAAAGGAATACCACGTACTGGTTAAGGGCGTGCCGGGTGAAGGCACGCTGCGAAGGCTGAGAGAAGGGATCGAGATCGACGGCCGGACCACGGCGAGTGCGGGCGTGGCGGAGCTTCGGCGCACGAAGCACTGCACCTGGCTCTCGATCGTGCTGCACGAGGGACGCAAGCGTCAGGTCCGAAGAATGTGCGACCGTGTGGGGCATCCCGTGAAGCGGTTGATCAGGGTGCGCCTGGGCGGACTGGCCGACCGGGATCTGCCGGCCGGGAAATGGCGCGTTTTAACGCCAGGAGAAATCGAGGATCTGGAGCCGGTGGCCGTTTGACCGGTTGAAAGACTGTTTTTGTTCGGGCGGACCTGCCCCGGCGTGACGGCGGTCCGTGTTTTCATTCATCAAGGAGGATTGACATGCCAGAGGACACACCGAAGACATCCGAGGTCGAGGAGACCGAGGAGTCTTCTTCACCCGTCCAGTCCGCGGAGGCGGCTAAAGAGGTATCCACGGAACCACCCGTGCCGGAACCGGAGGCCGATGCGGCAGCGGAGTCTCCCGCCGAATCGGAGACTGCCGTCGCGACTGAGACCGCCGTCGAAACCGAACCCGTTCCCCCGAAGCGGCCCTTCAGGCTGCCCAAGTGGGTGGATGAGCAGGACCTGAATCAACAGGAACTCGAAGAATACGAGCAGATGTTCCAGATGTACGACGAGACCCTGAAGGATATCGTGGAAGGCGAGATCGTTCCCGGCCACGTAATCGCTGTTGAGAACGGTGAAGTCATTATCGACGTAGGATTCAAGTCGGAAGGCGCGATCTCGCTGTCCGAGTTCACCGACCCGGACGAGCTCGAAGTCGGCCAGGACATCGAGGTCTTCCTGGAGGATATCGAAGCCCAGGAAGGGCAGGTCGTACTGTCGAAACAAAAAGCCGATTTCATGAAGGTGTGGGACAAGATCAAGGACGCCCACGAAGAAGGCGCCGTGGTGGAAGGTCAGATCCTGAGGCGCATCAAGGGCGGCCTGGTGGTCGACCTGTTCGGTGTGGACGCTTTCCTGCCCGGTTCCCAGGTGGCCCTGAAGCAGACGCCGAACCTGGACCAGTTTATCGGAGAAAAGCTTCCGTTCAAGATCATCAAGCTGAACAAGAGCCGCAGGAATATCGTAGTGTCGCGCCGCGTGGTGCTCGAGGTGGAGAAGGAGCGCCAGAAGCAGGCCATCATCGCCGAACTGGACCGCGGGCAGGTACGCAAGGGCGTGGTCAAAAACATCACGGATTTCGGCGCTTTCGTGGATCTGGGCGGCATCGACGGACTGCTGCACATCACGGATATCTCGTGGGGACGCATCGGCCACCCTTCCGAACTGGTGACGATCGGCAGCGAGATTACCGTGGCCATCCTGGAATTCGACCGTGAACGGGAGCGCATCTCGCTTGGCCTCAAGCAGCTCGAGCCCTATCCGTGGGCGAACGTCGAGGAGAAATACCCTGTTGGTTCGAAAATTACCGGGCGGGTCGTCAGCATCACCGACTACGGCGCCTTCGTGGAGCTCGAACGGGGCGTCGAGGGGCTGATTCACATATCGGAGATGTCATGGACGAAGCACGTGACCCATCCGTCGAAGATGGTAACAGTCAACGAGAACGTGGACGCCGTCGTCCTCAAGGTGGATCAGCAGAACGAGAAGATCTCCCTGGGTATGAAACAGACCCAGCCGGACCCGTGGCAGTCGCTCAACGATCGGTACACCGTGAATACCATGATCCGGGGGCGCGTGCGCAACATCACCGCGTTCGGCGCTTTCGTGGAAATCGAGGAGGGCATAGACGGGTTGGTCCATATCTCCGACATGTCCTGGACGCGACGCATCAAGCACCCGAGTGAAGTCGTCAAGAAGGGTGAGGAGATCGACGTCATGGTCCTCAACATCGATCCCGATGCCCGGCGCGTATCCCTCGGAATCAAGCAGGTCACCGAGGATCCCTGGCTTTCGCTTGCCGAGGTATACCCGGTAAACACCGAGACGACGGGCGTCATCATCCGCCTGCTTGAACGGGGTGTGGTCGTGGAGCTTTCGCACGAAGTGGAGGGATTCGTCCCCATTTCGCAGCTCAATCATCCTGAAATCAAACGGCCGGGCGACGCTTTCAAGGAAGGCGAGGAGATTCCGCTTAAGGTCATCGAATTCGATGGGAAGAACCGCCGGGTCGTGCTGAGCGTCAAGGCTTACTTCCGCGATCGGGAGCGGGCCGAAATCGACGACTATCTGAGCAAACACCCCGTCGCGAGCACCGTGATCGGCGATGTGGCGGCGGTGGAAGTAAGCGCCGCGAGCTCGGAAGAGACGGACGGTTGATCGCCGGCGCATGACCCACGGGACAGAGGTTTCAGTGGCTCATCAGGCCGTGGCCTTGGCGGATGCTTCTCCAACGGTGGCCCTGCATACGCTCGGCTGCCGTCTGAATCAGTACGAGACCGAGGCCATTCGCGAACAGTTCGTTTCCCGGGGCTTTCGCGTTGTGCCCTTCAACGGGCCCGCGGATGTCTACGTCGTCAATACCTGCACGGTGACGAACCAGGCCGACGCGCGGGCCCGGCAGACGCTTCGCCGGGCCGTTCGTCGCCGGTCCGAGTCCATCGTCGTAGCGACGGGCTGTTACGCCCAGACTCATCCAGACCAGCTTCTGGCAATCGAGGGCGTTGACCTCGTCCTCGGCAACGCGGAGAAGGGCGGGCTCGTCGACCGCGTGCTGAGCATGCGCGCGGACGATCCGCCTGTTTCCCAGGTGACGCGGCGGGCGGAGATGTCGCGATTCGACGAGCGTCTCGACGTTTCGGCCTTCGAAGACCGAACACGGGCCATGCTGAAGCTCCAGGACGGTTGCGACCAGTTCTGCTCGTTCTGCATCATACCCTGGGCCCGCGGCCGTCACCGCAGCCTGCCTCCGGACACCGCGCTGCGCCAGGTCCATACCCTGATAGACAGAGGTTACGCCGAAATCGTACTCACTGGCGTTCACCTCGGCGAATACGGTACCGATCTGCCCACGCCCGTCACGCTCAACTCGGTCGTCCGTCAGATCCTGGAGCAGACCGGACTGCCCCGCCTGAGGTTGAGTTCCATCTGGCCCACGGCGGTGAACCGGGAATTGATCGATCTGCTCGGGAACCACGCGCCGAGACTGTGCCGTTACACGCACCTGGCCGTGCAACATGGCGACGACAGCCTGCTGCGCGCCATGCGCAGGACGTATACGGCCGGTCAGGCCGAGGACGTGGTCTGCCGGCTCGTGGACGCGGTGCCCGATATCTGTATCGGCGCCGACATCATGGTCGGGTTCCCGGGCGAGACCGACGCCTCCTTCCAACGTATGTACGACTGGTTGGACCACCTTCCCTTTGCCTATTTCCACGTGTTTTCCTATTCCAGGCGGGACCATACCCGGGCGGCACGCATGCCGGACCAGGTGCCCCCTTCGACGGCGCGGGAACGCAGCCAGTTGCTTCGGACGTTGAGCGATCGGAAATCAGCGGCCTACCACAGCCGTTTCAGGGGCAGGGTCCTGCCCGTATTGGTCGAGGATGAATACAGTGGTCCGCCTGGACCGCCTGGTCCGCCTGGCCCGGACGGCCAGGTCGGCGCGCACGTTCCGGATGACCTGTCTGGCGCGCACAGTCCGACTGGCCCGCACGGCGCGCACGATCGGGGCATGACGGGGAGAACGGACCACGGTCTCAGATGCTGGTTCGATGGGCGGTCGGAGCAGGTGAACACCTTCGTCGAAATGGAAGTGTTGTCGACCGACGCCCGGGGTGCGGCCGGCAGGCTTGCGGAACCCGTCGCCAACCCTTAAATGGATTGACAGGGCTCTTCATCGCCCGTTATATTGCCGCATGAAAAGCTTGCGCCAGTAGCTCAGCTGGATAGAGCGACGGCCTCCGGAGCCGTAGGTCAGAGGTTCGAATCCTCTCTGGCGTATATCCCCCGCGGATCAGCCATTGCTGGCGTATATCCCCCGCGGATCAGCCCCGCCCTCCTGCCTGGCCATCATCGTCTTCTTCGCCAAGGTAAAGTTCGTTTTTCAGCAGATAACTTACCGTGGACGCATACCAACGGGTTTCCCTTGAAACCGACGATGCGCGTTTGGTGGGCACCCTCTGCTCATTGAGTTCATCCGCGATCTTGCGCAGGCTCCGGCCCTCGGCACGCCAGTGCTTCACCCGCCTGATGATCTCCTGCTCCCTTGAGTTGGGCACCAGTTGATTGCCGGACAGGTCGTATCCGTAAGGGATCGCGCCGTAAACGAACCGGTTGTTCTTTTTTTTCCGTATCCAGTTCTTCGTCCGCTCGGCGGGCAGGTCGCGGGCCAACCCGGCCAGCACGTTGAGCGTGCTCAGCACCACCTTCCCCTGTTCCCGGTCGGTGCGGATGGACATGCCGTCGAGATCGAGCACGTGGCATACGATGCCCGCGCCGGACCAGGCCCCGAGGCAACCCGACATTTCGGCCGCCGACCTGAACAGCCGGTCGAGTCGCCAGATAACGATATGCTGGATGCCCTTCGACTCTACCGTGTTGGCCAGGTCCCGGCCACCCAGCCGTTCCTCGAGCGGGATGAACGCCTCGACTCGGATGTCGGGTATAACCAGCATGATATCGAGATCGTTTTCCGCGCAGTAGGACCTGAGCCGCTTCTCTTGGTCGGCCCTTCGAAAGGGATGCTTCCGGGTCTCCATCGGACCGACCCTGATATAGCATACCGCCTTTTTCATCTGGCGTCTCCCGGACCGTCTGGACCATGCCCTTATGATGTCTCTTTAATAACTAAACATATTTTGTGTCTTTTCCCGATCCAAGGACTTTTTCGAAGCCGTCAGTGAAGGGGGCGGGAATCGACGTAAAACTTTTTGCTTGCTTGGTTTAATATGCCCCCATATATTAGAGCGGTGCTGCAGAAGTGGGCGAAGTAGTGCCCGCTTTTTTTTATGTGTTTTTCGTGCTGAAACTCGAAAATGCGCGATGGAAACTGACCGTGATTCAATCCTTCGGAACGTCTCGTCACTCGCCAGGCCGATCGTCGACGAAGCCGGATTCGAATGGGTGGAAATGGAACTGGCGGGTAGGCAGGGCAATTACATCCTCAGGCTGCTGATCGATAAGCCGGGTGGCGTCACGATAGACGACTGTGTGGCAATCAATCGCGAATTGTCCAACCTGCTCGATCTGGAAGATCCCATTCCATCCCGCTATACGCTCGAAGTCTCTTCACCTGGCCTGGACCGGCCGTTCAAGACGGAAAGAGACTACCGGAAAGCGCTCGGTAAACGGGTAAAGGTCGTAACCGTGGACGACGACGGCGGACCGGTCACCCGGACAGGACGGCTCGAAGGCATTGAGGACGGCACGGTTGAAATCGTCTGTGGCGACGTAAAACATCGTATTTCCGTCGCAAGCATCAGTAAAGCCCACCGGGAACTGGACCATGGATGGGAGAACGGTTAGGAGAGGGAGCCACTGGTAATGAATTACGAGGTCATCGAGGCGCTGGCACAGATCATCCGTGAGAAGAACGTGGAGCGCGAAGTGGTCTGGGACACGGTGAAGACCGGCCTGATCACGGCTGCGAAGAAGCGATTCGGCACGGGCGACGACAACGTCGATGTGCGGATCGACGAACAACTGGGAACGATCGAGATGGCTGCGGTCTGGGAGGTTGTGGACGAGGTGGAGGATCCCGAGACGCAGATCAGCCTCGTAACGGCGAAGGGGATGGATCCGGAGGCGGAAATCGGGGGAAGGGTCGAACAGGCTCTGTCCTTCGAAGAGTTCGGCCGCAACGCGATACAGTCGGTGAAACAGGTCGTCGTGCAGCGCGTCCGGGAGGCGGAGCGGGAAAACGTCTATGAGATGTACAAAGACCGGGTCAACGAGATCATAATCGGCAGCGTCCAGCAGGTGGACCGGGGCAATATCATCGTCAAGATCGAGCGCACCGAGGCGTTGCTTCCGTGGCGCGAGCAGATTCGGCGGGAAAGGTACCGGCAGGGCGAGACCATCCGCGCCTATATTCTGGACGTGCAGAACGACATAAAGGGTCCCCAGGTCATTCTCTCGCGAAGCTGCGAGGCTTTCCTCGAACTCCTGTTCCGAATGGAAGTGCCGGAAATACACGAGGGTATCGTGGAAATCAAGGCATCTGCCCGGGAGCCCGGCGACCGGTCCAAGATCGCCGTCCTCTCGCACGATGAACGGGTCGACGCGGTCGGGGCGTGCGTGGGTATGAAGGGCACCAGAGTACAGGCGGTCGTCCGTGAACTCAATAACGAACGTATCGACATCGTGCCCTGGAGCAACGATCCGTCCTCCTTCGTGACCCAGGCGCTGCGTCCCGCCGAAGTAGCACAGGTCCAGATCCTGGACATCGAGAAAAAGGACATGCGCGTGGTCGTCGAGGATGACCAACTCTCGCTGGCCATAGGGAAGGCGGGCCAGAATGCCCGGCTCGCAGTCAAACTCACCGGATGGAATATCGATCTGATCAAGCGTTCGGACCTCGAGAAGCAGCTCATCTCCGAGACTTTCGGCGCGGATGACTCCGAATCGGAAGAAGCCGGATCGATTGCCGAAGTCGACGGCATCTCGGAGAAGCTGGCCCAGAAGCTGGAGGACGCCGGTTACACGACGGTGGAGTCCCTGCAGCAAGCGACGGCCGACGAACTTCAGGCCATTTCAGGGATCGGCGGCGTGACGGCCGGCAAGATCATTACCGCGGTGCAGTAAACGTAAAGGATCTGCAGTCTTGCAGAAAAGCGATAATCCATCCGTAACCGGCCTGCTGGGCCTTGCCGTGCGCGCCGGACAGGTAAAGGGCGGCGCCGAAGCAGTTAAGAAGTCCATTCACGGCGGCAAGTCCCGGCTTGTCATCCTGGCCTCGGATGCCTCCGAGGGAACGAAACGCTCGTTCAGGAGACTGGCGGGTACACGGGGCGTACCCGTGCTCGAATGTCATACCAGCCTGGAACTGGGCGCGTGTCTGAACCGGGCGCCCAAAGCGGTGATTTCCATATCAGACCGGCATTTCGCGAGCGGAATGCTGAAGAAGGCATCTCCAGCATGAGCCCCGGCCGGGACGACCGGCACGTACAGAGGAAACTTTTTCGCATATGGCGTCTAAAAGAATATACGAAGTAGCCAAGCAGTACAATATATCCAGCAACGCGCTCGTCCAGATGCTTCGTGACCTGGACCACACGGTGAAGAGCCATATGAGCATCATGGACGAGAAGATGGTCCTCGATGTCAATATGCGGTTCGAGCAGGAGAAACTGGCGGCGCGTAAGGAACAGGACCGCAAGAAGAAAATGGCCGCGTCGGAGACGTCCGCCAAGCCGAAGGCGGTGAAGGACGCCCCGCGCGGGAGCAAGCCGAAGACCGAAGCGGAACCGGCGGCCAAGAAGAAGGACCAGTCCTCCACGGCCAGGGTGGCAAAGGGGGATGGAGACGCCCGCGGGCGGCGACGCCGATCCAAGAAGAAGAAGGCGAAGGTCGACCAGAAGGAAGTGGAAGCCAGCGTGCGCCGGACCATCGCGCAGATGGACAGCACCCGGACGCGCCGCCGCCGCCGTCGGGGCGAAAGGGAAGAAGACGAACCCGGCGACGAGGCGCAGCCCGTCATACGGGTTCCGGAGTTTATCTCCGCTGGTGAACTGGCCGAGCACCTTTCCGTTTCACCAACTGAAATCGTCTCGAAATGCCTGCAACTCGGACTGATGATTACGATCAACCAGCGGCTGGACATGGATACCCTGATGACCGTCGCTTCCGAGTTTGGTTTCGACGTCGAGAAGCAGTCCGAATACGGTCTTGAGTATATCGAAGAAGTCGAGGAAGAAGAGGAAGATGAAGGCGCCCTGGAGCCCCGCCCCCCCGTAGTTACTATCATGGGGCACGTGGACCACGGCAAGACTTCGCTCCTCGATTACATCCGGGAAAGTAACGTGATCGCCGGAGAGGCCGGGGGCATCACCCAGCATATCGGCGCCTACGAAGTCGAACTCGAAAGCGGGCAGATCACGTTTCTGGACACGCCGGGACACGAGGCGTTCTCCGCCATGCGCGCCCGGGGAACGCAGGTGACCGACATTGTCATACTCGTGGTGGCGGCCGACGAGGAAGTCATGCCCCAGACCATCGAGGCCATCGATCACGCCAAGGCCGCCGAAGTCCCCATCATCATCGCGCTGAACAAGATGGACCTCGAAACGGCTCGCCCCGACCGCATCAAGGAACAGTTGAGCCAGCGTGGACTCCTCGTGGAGGACTGGGGCGGCGACGTCATTGCCTGCGAAGTATCGGCCATATCCGGACAGGGCATGGACCACATCCTGGAAATGGTGCTGCTTCAGTCCGAGATGCTCGATTTGAAAGCGAACCCCAACAGGCGGGCGCAGGGCGTAGTCGTGGAAGCCGAACTGGACAGGGGCCGCGGCACGCTCGCCACCGTCCTCATCCAGCAGGGCTCGCTGCGGGTCGGCGACCCGTTCGTGGCGGGCCAGTTCAGCGGCCGCGTCAGGGCACTGCTCAACGAGAGAGGCTCACGGGTTGAATCGGCGGGTCCATCGGCGCCCGTCCAGATCATGGGATTCTCGGGCATGCCCCAGGTCGGCGACTCCTTCGCGGTCGTTGAATCGGAGTCCCTGGCGCGGGAGATCGGTTCCCGGCGCCGCCAGATGCGCAGGGAGCACGAGTTCCGCCAGTCCAAGCCCGTTACCCTCGAAGACATTTACGACCAGATCAAGGAAGGCGAGATCCAGGAACTCCCCGTCATCGTCAAGGGCGACGTGGGAGGTTCCGTGGAGGCTCTGAGCGATTCGTTGCTGCGCCTTGAGAACGACGAAGTTAAAATAAGGATCATCCATACGGGCATCGGGGCCATCAATGAATCCGACGTCCTGCTCGCTACGGCTTCGAACGCCATCATTATCGGATTTCACGTACGGCCCAACGCGCAGGCGAGGGCCCTGGCCGAGCGCGAGAAAGTCGACATTCGTCTATACGACATCATCTACCGGGTCATTCAGGACGTTACGGACGCCCTGGAAGGCATGTTGAAACCGGATATCGAAGAAGACGTGGTAGGCGTAGTGGAAGTGAGAGAGATATTCAAGGCGCCGCGCGTTGGAACGATCGCGGGCTGCTACGTCCAGTCCGGCAACGTGACCCGAAACGCCAACATCCGTCTCATTCGCGACGGGATCGTAGTCTATGAGAGCAAGGTCGGTTCTTTGCGCAGGTTCAAAGAGGATGTTCGCGAGGTGCAGTCCGGGTTCGAATGCGGACTGACCGTCGACGGGTTTCAGGATGTCAAGCAGGACGATACCATCGAGGTTTACGAGACGCGGGAAGTCGCAAGGCAACTCGAGACGCGTTAAACAAATCATGATCGTAGGGCTGTGCCGAATCGACCTGTTTCTTCCCGAAAGCCGCTCGCTGAAGGCCAAGAGACAGGTGATCAAGGGGCTTAAGGACCGGATCCGAAATCGATACAACGTGTCCGTCGCCGAAGTGGAACACCAGTCACTCTGGCAGCGGGCTACCCTCGGACTCGCGATGGTTTCCGAAGAGAGAGGATACATCGACCGGACCCTGCGGCAGGTTCTGGATCATGTTCAGGCGGAACCCAGGCTGCTGGTACTGGATCATACTTTCGAGTGGTACTAGGAGCGATAAATGGCCCACCGGCGAACGGAACGGGTGGCTGATCTGGTCAAACAGGAGGTCAGCCAGATCATCCAGCAAGAGATGAAGGACCCCCGTATCGGATTCGTGACGGTCACGTCCGTGGAGGTATCCGTCGACCTGAGGCACGCGCGGGTCTATTTCAGCGTACTCGGATCGCAGGCGGATCAGAAAGCGAGTCTGGAGGGACTCGAAAGGGCAACAGGATTCATCAGGTCTCAGCTCGGCCGGAGGATCAAACTGAGGCATATTCCGGAACTGCTCTTTCGTTACGACGAGTCCTTCGACTACGCACAACGCATTTCGAATGTCATGCGGAGCATTGAAACGACGGAAGACGAAACCGATCGCCAGGCGGGCCAGGTTCCGGCGGACAGAGGAGACGACGAAGGTTGATGCCGGTCCTTCGCTCCGTTGAGGAAGCCGCAAGCCGTTTTCCCAGGGCCGTGATAGCCGTCGGAAACTTCGACGGGGTCCATAGGGGACACGGCGCGATTATCGAGCGTGCTATCGATCGGTCGCTGGCCTTGCGCGCACCTTGCCTGGTCGTCACTTTCGATCCGCATCCGCAACTGGTCGTCGGCAGAAAGCCGTCTATGCCGATACTGACGCCGACGGACCAGAAACTGGAGTTACTGTCGAA
>JAPOOT010000507.1 GCA_026713285.1 Gemmatimonadota bacterium
CACGAACCCCAGGGAGAGGCCGGACATTATTCCGCCAGGCGGTGACGAACCGGAAGAGACCAGTTCGACGGATCCGCCGGCGCAGGCAGAACCGCCGGGACAGGCCGGGCGGGCGGCACAGGAGAGATAGCCCGGGCGGACCGGGCGGACTGGGCGGCCCAGGCGGGGCAGGCGGACAAGGCGGACCGGGCGGACAAGGCGGACCAGGCGGACCGGATGATCGATCGGGCTAGTGTTGGATGACTGGGGAGGCTTCGAAGGGGATCAGTTCCCGCGTGGTAGATCAGGCCCCGTCCGGTTGCGGTCTATCGCATCCCGGACCGCGGGGATAAGGAACACGTTATCCAGTGGAAATTCTGAGAAAGCGCGGCCGAGGAGATTGATCCGGCTGTCCGTGTCCAGCCGCTTGTTAATCACGATATGGTACCTGTCGCGGTAACGGCACAGCCCGCCGTCTCCATCCAGCTTGCCATAACGGACTCTGATCGACATCCGTTCCGCCAGGTCTTCAAATTCCTGCAATAGCGTCATACTGTCCATGTCGCACACGGAGGCCAGGCGAATCGTCAAAGTCCGCCGGACTTGAGATCTCCCGGTAAACGCGGACCGGTTTCCGATTCGCACGTCGCTGTTACACTTCGCTTTAATGAATTGTAACATATACCCGACGCCCCGAAGGGTCAAGTACCGATGTCCCGCCGCATGACCGGGGCCATCTGCCGCAGCCCTGGCAAACGAGAGTCCGGGGAGCCTGTTCCGGCGGGCTGCGGGAATCAAAAAAAGCTTGACACAGAGCGGCTGGACTCTGATATTTTCGGTGAATTTCGAGGCACTGTCCTCGAATGGTTCGCGTAGTATCAGCGGGAGTAGCTCAGCGGTAGAGCATCACCTTGCCAAGGTGAGGGTCGCGGGTTCAAGCCCCGTCTCCCGCCCTCGGACGTGGCGGCATAGCCAAGTGGCTAAGGCACGGGACTGCAAATCCTCGATCGCCGGTTCGAATCCGGCTGCCGCCTTGCTTTCTTCGAATGCCGGACGCTCCCATTCCTTCAATCTGCAATCGATCGTGGCCATCCTGCCTGGAAACGCCGGACGTCCCGACCGCTGCACTGTGTTCATTCTAACAGCCCGGCCGTACGAAGCGAAGGGCGGGGCCTCGCCGTCCATTCCTCCTTGCGACACCCGATTCCCCGCAGTATAATAGCCACCGATTAATAATCAGATTATCCGAAATTTGCCCGAAACCAGGTGCTGGCACCATGGCCGAGATCGATTGGGTTCGACGTATCTACAGTGACGGCTGGCACAACGCCTTCACGGATTTCCAGCAATTCAAGGGCCGGTATTACGTTTGTTTTCGCAACGGCCTTTCCCATGTGAGCCCCGAGGGGAAGGCGGTGGTGATCGCCAGCGACGATCTGGCTGGCTGGACGCGAGCCGGCGTGCCGGTCAACACGCCGGGCGACGACCGGGATCCACACATGGTCGCGACCGAAGACCGGTTGTTTGTCTATGCCGGAAGCGTCACCCGTCCCGACCCCGGACTTACCGGCAACGACGTGGTCCGCGTTATTCGGACCCATGGCGTCTACACTCAGGACGGGGAGACCTGGTCCGATCCCGTCAAGGTCTACCGGGACGGATTCTGGTTGTGGGGTGTTGGGCGCGGAAACGACAGATTCTACGGGCTCGCCTATGGATACGCATCGACGGAACGGGATCGGAAACCGGCCGAGCTTCATCTCGTGCAGTCTACCGACGGGCTGGACTGGGAGCTTGTTTCCGTAGTCACGAAAAACGGAAGTGAGGCCACCTTCCGGATCACCGCTGACGGCTCGATGCGTGTAGCCATCCGGGGCGGCGACGAGAATCGGTTCACCCTGGCCACCGCAAGACCCCCGTACACGGACTGGAGACTTCAGGACCTCGGTGAAGTGATCCCGTCACCGTTCCTTGTGGAAGCCGGCGGTGCCGAGTACGTGATCGGCCGGCGACACGTGCGCGATCCAGGCGGTCCAGGCGGTCCAGGCGGTCCAGGCGGTCCAGGCGGTCCGGAAGATCCAGACGGTCCGGCGGTCCGTGACCACATTGTCGACAGGCGGACGAGCATCTGGCGGCTGGAGAGCGGCGGAATCGTCCATGTCCTGGATCTGCCTTCCGGGGGCGATACCTCCTATGCGGGAGTCGTCCAGCAGGAAGACGGATCGCTGCTGATCAGCTACTATTCGCAGCACGAGGTGGAGAAAGGTGAGAAACACTATCTCTACCCGGCCAACATATATATGGCCCGGGTCAGGCTGTGAGCCTGAATGAGGTGACGCCATGAACACGAACCGGGTTCTCGATCCACGTGCCTGGTTTTTAAAACCGGAGTTTTCATGCCCCTGAGCGCCATACGAG
>JAPOOT010000308.1 GCA_026713285.1 Gemmatimonadota bacterium
GAGCACCAACGGTTCCCTCATCGATCCCCGGAAGGCCCAGGAGCTCATCGACTGCAAGCTGGACAAGATCAACATCGATATCGACGGGGCGACGGCGGACACCTTCGAAGCGGTGCGCGTGGGTCTCGATTACAAACAGGTGGTGGAAAACGCGCGGTACCTGATGGAGCTGAAACGGTCCACCGCCAGCCGGACGCCCGAGATTACGGTGACGATCATCAATATGGAAGAAACCCAGCACGAAGTCGAGGCGTTCCGGGTGCTGTGGGCGCCTATCGCCGACAACGTGGTCGTGCAAAGCTACACCACGTGGACCGGAAGCGTGGATGACAAGAACGTGGGTGATCAGGCCGCGGCTTCGGCGGTGGGCGGTTTCACCTTTCCCTGCAAGCATCCCTGGGAGGAGTTCGTCATCGCCAACGACGGCCGCGTGTCCATCTGCTGCCTCGATTTCGACTTCAAGGTGGAGGTGGGCGACGTATCGAAGCAATCGATCAGGGAGGTCTGGAACGGCGCTCCGATCCAGGAGATCCGGCAGAAGATGATCGAGAACAGGTACGACGAACTCGAGATCTGCAGCCAGTGCAACAATTACATCTTTCAGACCGAATGCGCCTGGCACCAGGTGTGGAAGTGATGCCGGTCCACTCGTATCCCGCCTGAATGGGCAGGCCGCCCGGATACCCGTAAGCGACCCCTTTTCAATCTCCTTCGACATGAGGAATGCCATGGACCGCATGGCGCCCGCGCGCATCCTGCAGGTGTGTTCCTCCCTGGCCTGGGGCGGTACGGAGATGCACGTACCGATCCTGTCGGGTAATCTCAGGGCCCGCGGCCACGACGTGCGGCTGGTGCTTCATCCGAAGGGATCGATCGCCGGCGAGTCCCGGGCATTGGGTTTCCCGACCGAGACCATCCCCATCGGCGGATACGTGAATCCGGTTACTACCTGTGCGCTGGGGCGGTGCATACGGCGCTTCAGGCCACGCGTCCTCCACCTCCACCTTTCCCGCGACCTCTGGCAGACCGTGCCCGCTACGCGGTTGGCGGGATACGACGGGCCGGTCGTCCTCACCAAGCACGTGGGTTCCTACGTGACGAAAACGGACCCTCTGCACCGCTGGCTGTACCGCCGCGTGTCCCGCGTCATTACGGTATCGGAGACGTTGAACCGGAACGTGCGCGAGACCTGTCCCATAGACCCGGAACGCGTAGTCACCGTGCATCCGGCTCTGGACCTGGAACGGTTCGATTCCACCTTTTACGACCGGGTGGAAACGAGAAAGTCGCTCGGTTTCCCGTCCGGCGCCGTCGTGGTGGGGACCGTGGGGCGCGTTTCTCCGGGAAAGGGGTACGAAGAGTTCCTGCAGGCCGCCCGGTTGATGCGGGACCGCCATCCCGATATGCCCCTGCGTTTCCTCGTGGCTGGCGAGGCCAGCTACGGAGAGGAAGCGTACCACGACAGAATCGTTCATTACGCCCGGGAACTCGACCTCGCTGAGACCGTTCTTTTCGCGGGTTTCAGGCGGGATATTCCCGCCTTGCTGAACGCCATGGACGTTTTTATATTTCCCTCCAAAGCGGAGGGATTCGGCGCGACCGTCATCGAAGCGATGGCCATGGGCGTTGCCTGCGTATCGACCCGGTCCGACGGGACGCTGGACACCGTGGAGGACGGGGTAACGGGCCTGGTCTTCCAGGGAGGCGACGCGGAAGGGCTCGCGCGGTCGGTCGAATCGCTGCTTACAGACGAGCAGTTGCGCGCGCGCATCGCGGAGAACGGCCGCAGACAGGCCAGGGAACGCTTCAATCTCGATGCCATGACCGACCGCGTGGAAGCGCTCTACGCCGAATCAATAGCCCATCCCGCCTGATCCCGATCCCGGCCCTTCATGAACCTGTATCTCCGAATACTGTCCTATGTAAAGCCCTACTGGTACTTCATGGCCGGCGCCATGGTGTGCATGGCCTGCTTCGCCCTGACCAGCAGCGCAACGGTCTGGGTGGCCCTGCCCTTTCTGCAGACCCTGTTCGGCCAGGATTCCGTACAGACGGACCAGCCCGGGCAGCCCGGGCAGACCGGGCAAACCGTACAGACGGACCAGACCGGGCAGCCCGGGCAGACCGGGCAGTTCGACATAGCGCGGGATTCGGCGAACCGGCTGGAGCAACGGACGGGAATGGCGGGCCTGCGCGAGTCGTTGAAGGATCGCACCAACGCCCTGATCACCCGGCCGACCAGGCAGGCCACGCTGGAACGCCTCTGCCTGATCATCCTGTTCATCCTCCTGATCAAGAACATCAGCAGTTACCTGCAGGCCTACCTGATGGCCTATGCCGAGAACGGGGTCATCAAGGACCTCCGAAACCATCTCTATATCCACCTGCACCGGCTTTCCCTGTCCTATTTCCACCGTGAACGCACGGGGGAGCTCATCTCCCGCGTGTCCTACGACGTCATGAAGATCAACGGGACGGTTTCCGCCGCCTTCGGGACGTTGATCAAGGAACCTATGCTGGTGGTGGTCTACCTCGCGATCCTCTTGATC
>JAPOOT010000194.1 GCA_026713285.1 Gemmatimonadota bacterium
ATCTGATCGAGCAGCCAGAGGGTCCGCTCCACGTCGCACAGGCAGCAGCCGATGTGGGGTTCCATGGCGATGACCACGCCGTGGCGCCCGCCGAAGTCCACGAGATCTCCCACCTCGTTCAGCAGGCGGTCCCGGACGTCCGGCCAGTCCTCCGGTAGGCCGCCGGGCGTGGTATCCAGGCAGGGCACCAGATGGTTCATGGTCAGGTCCGCGGCGAGTACCACGGTATCCTTGAGCCGGTTCATGTTGGCAGCGTGTTGGCGCACGTCGGGATCGAGGAGGCTGGTGTGCCCGGCGATGGCGGGCATCTCCACGCCGTGCCGCTCGAACAGGCCCCGGATCCGCCGGCGTTCTTCGGTGTCCAGCGTCCCCAGTTCCGTGGAATATCCCGGGATGACAGTGATTTCGATGCCGTCGTAACCCAGCCCCGCCAGATGGGGGACTGCTACGTCCATTTCGACTGTGGGCATGCCCCACGTGGAATAGCCTAGTTTCATGATAGATCGTCCCGGAGACTGTTTGGAATGCCGGCCCTGCCGCACCTCAACCGCACCTAAGCCGGTCCTGCCGCGCCTCAACCCCGCCTCAACCGCACCTAAGCTGGCCCTTCCGCGCCTCAACCACCCTTCCGCGCCTCAACCAGCCCTGCCGCGCCTCAACCGCGCCTCAACGCCAATATCAGATACCCAGGCTTTCATTGATTTCCTGCTGGTAGCCATTGGTGTCGTCCGCCATGATCTCGTCCACGGTGACCGCCCTGCCCGCCTGGCCCGATTCCATGATGCCGTAGGAGACGGCGACCGAGCGCATGCCCATGTAGCCGTCGACCTCGGGCTGGCGGCCTTCGTCGATGGCTTGCGCGAAGTCGGCGTACTCGATGGCGATGATCTTGCGGTCCGTCTCGGGGAAGGGAAAATCGTAGTTCCAGAGCCGGTCTCCCCCGAAGAGGGCGGCCGTCGCCTCGTCCAGGCAGAAGTCCGGCACGAGTTCGAGCAGGCCTTCACCCTGCAGGGTCTCGCCGTCGCGGACGATGGTCAGCGGCTGGCCTGAACGGTCTCCCGGCAGTTCCATGGAACCGGATGAACCGTAAATCCCCCGGTGCCAGAATCCCTTGCCGAAGGTCGCGTGCTCTTCCAGGTACTGGCAGACGGCGCCGCTCTGGAAGGTCAGGGTCGCGTAGGCCGCGTCCTCGGCCGTCACCTCGAATTCCGCCGGCATCTCGGCCTGCCAGTGCTCGTACACGCCGGCCGGCGAATTGCCGGTCTCTTTCGCGGGGTCCTTGCCTGCCATGTGGTTGTACCGGATCTTTTCGTGCAGCCGCGTCTGGGCGTAGATATCCGACACCGGCCCCATGAAATACTCCAGGATGTCGGCGAAGTGGACGCCCACGTCGAGGAGCAGGCCGCTCACGTTCTTCAGGTGCCGCCAAACGGTGATCATCATCTTGTTCTCGCCGCCCGCGGTGTTGTGCACCATGTAGCGTGGGGTACCGATCACGCCCGCGTCCAGCAGCGCCTTGCCCAGTCGGTTGACGGGATCGCGCCGGTAGTTCTCGGCCACTGATAGGATGCGGCCGGCCCCGTCCGTGGCTTCGCGCATGAGCCGGCAGGCGCGCACCGTGAGCCCCATGGGTTTTTCGCTCATCACGTCCCATCCCCGCGACGCCGCATCGGCGCACACCGTGTGATGGTGGCGCGGGTCGGTGCAGATGTCGACGGCCTGCAGGTCTCCGGCGTCCACCTCGTCGAGACTGCCGACGACGGCGGGACGTATGCCAAAGAGGTCCTCAACGTGACCCGAGAGGGATTCGGCGTTCTCCTTTTTGGGGTCGCAGGCGACTACGGGTTCGAAACGGCAGAGCCCGGTGCGGTGCAGTTCCGCCAGGCCGTAGAGGTGCCGGTGGCCCATGCCGCCGCAGCCCACTAGTCCCAATCTGATCTTAGACATGATCGCTCCAATGTGTCTTAGTATCCGGCTTAAGTTGAAATCTGAAGAACAACGTACATAAACGGGTAAATCAGAACGACTTATAATATGGAGCGGACGACGCCCTGTCAAGGCTCCGGAGACGACGGAATCGCGCCTGCCCGGTATATTCCCCGCTTGTCTACGAGGGTCGTGTTCGTTATATTGGAATTGTTATCCGCAACCCGGCGAACCGGGCGCTCTTCGTTGGTTATTCCGGCTCGCGGGCGATGCATTTCGTCGATTGGTCCGTTCTCGAAGTCAAACGACATATCAGGAATAAGGATAAAGGGAAATCATGCTTAGACTGATCATTGCCGTGGCCACCACGGCGGCACTCACCGCCCTCACCTGGCGGAAACGCAGATTGATCCGGGCGATGGTGGAAGAACTGCTCGACAAGGGTATCGAACTGACCGTCAATAACAGGTTCTGGCCCTCGAAGTCCGAGCGGGATATCGATGTACCCATCGTCTACGTCACCGATGGTGGATCGAAGTACCACCGGTCCGACTGCCGATTCCTGAACGGCAATACCAAGGCCATCGCCATCGACAAGGCGGTGGAGGAATACGCCCCGTGCGGAAGCTGCCAGCCTGACGAATAGCCCCGCCGTTCCGTTGGTTCAGCGAACCGCCACCTCATTCCAGCGCCTGTACCAGGTCGTCGATCAGATCCTCGGCCGCTTCCAGTCCGGTGGACAGCCGGAGGAGGTTGGGCGCCGTAACCGATCCGGGTCCCTCGATGGACTGCCGGTGTTCGATCAGGCTTTCGACTCCGCCCAGGCTCGTGGCGTTTCGCATCAGCCTGACCCGGCTTACGACCCGTAGCGCGTCTTCCCGCGTGCCCTTTATCCGCAGGGAAAGCATGCCGCCGTACCCATCCATCTGACGCGACGCGACGGCGTGTCCCGGATGTTCGGGCAGGCCGGGATAGTCGACGCCCTCGATCCCCGGATGGCCGGCCAGCGCCGCGGCAATGGCCTCCGCGTTGGCGACGTGGCGCGCCATGCGGCAACCGAGGGAGCGCAGTCCGCGCAGGACCAGCCATGCGTTGAATGGCGAGAGCACTCCGCCTGTGATCGTCCGCACGCGCCGCGCCTGTTCGACCCGGTCTCCGTCTTCCCGAAACACGAGGGCGCCGCCCTGCACGTCGCTATGCCCGCCCAGGTACTTGGTCATGGAATGCATGGCGATATCGGCGCCGTGCTGAAGGGGCCGCTGCACCACCGGCGTGGCGAAGGTGTTGTCCACGGCAAGCAGGGCGCCGGCGCCGTGTGCGATATCGGCCACCGCGCCGATGTCGATGACGTCCATGGCCGGATTCGAAGGGGTCTCCGCCCAGAGCATCTCCGTATCGGACCGCGTGGCGCGCCGGACCGCGTCGAGGTCGGTCATGTCCACTTCGCTTACCTCGATGTTCCAGTTCGGCAGGAGTTCCTTCCCGATCGCGCGGGTAACGCTGTACACGTCTTTGTGCATCAGGAGGTGGGCGCCCGGAGGGAGTATCTGCATGCAGCCCGTTACCGCCGCCATGCCCGATGCGTAGACCAGCGATTTCCCGCCATCCTCGATGACCGCCAAAGCCTCCTCCAGCCGGTCCTGGGTCGGGTTGCCCATCCGGATATAGACATGGTCGTGCGTCGCTTCGCCCTCCGGCGTGTGTTCGAAGGTGGTCGAGAGGTGTATGGAAGGCGCGACGGCGCCCGAGTCGGGTTCCAGGCCGCCTCCCGCGTGGACCAGCAGGGTGTCTGGTTTCATGGTTGCTCCTGTTTCAAATGCTTCCTCCGGCTTTATCGCAAACCCGGCCGGATCGCGATTACCCGCCGCAGCACGTCGTCGTGACGGACGAACGCGCCTGCTCGGACGGATGTGTGTGTTCGGACGAACGCGCCTGCTCGGAAGGGTCGCCGGATTCAAGGTCCGCGCAGCACGCTTCTTCTTCCCTTCCGCCCGGTTCATCCAGGTCCCTGTTCAGCACGTAGATCTCCCATTCCCGGCCGTCCGGATCCTGCACCCAGAACTTGTCCTGGTTGGCGTGACAACAGTCGACGTCCATCTCTTCCCTGGTCTCCAGTCCCGAGCCCCTGATCCGCTGCAGATGCCGCAGGACCGTTTCGTGATCCCGGACCTCGATGCCGAAATGGTTCGCCGCGTCGCCCGCGGCGGTCCCATCCGAATACAGGGCCAGGTTCAAAGGGGCGATGGAAGGCAGGAACTTGACGTACCTCGGCCTGGTCTTCACGGGTTCCTCGCCGAAGAACTTCTCGTAGAACGCGACGCTCCGTTCCAGGTCGCGGACGGGAAACGAAAGGTGGATCTTGGGGTAGTCTGACATGGATTTCTCCTTAAACAGGCTGGGTGCCGGCGGCCGCGCGCTTACGATAGCTCCGGTCGCGTCCGCATGGGTCCGTTTCTCAACAACAGGCGGTAAGCAGGCGGACCAGGTCGCTTACCCGTTCGGGCCGCACACGGTAGTAGATGTACCGCTCTTCCCGCCGTGACGCCAGCAGATCGGCGCGGCGCAAGACGTCCAGATGGTGGGACAGGGTCGCCCACGGCACGTCGATCGCTTCCTGCAAGTTTCCGACGGTATCCCCCGCTTCACCTTTCCTGACGAGGTGGTAGAAGATGGCCAGGCGAGTCTTGTGGCTCAGTGCCTTGAAGGCCGACGCGTGTTTCTGTTCGGCTTCGAGGTCCGTGACGGCAAGTATCGTGTTGATTATTTCCATATTTCTAAAAATATAGATATTTCAATCCAACGTCAATACATTTCGACCAGACCCCGGTTCCCGCATCCGGTCCCGCTCCGATCTCCGCTCCGATCTCCGCTCGGTCCCGATCCCGCCTTTGATCCCAGTCCTGATCCCGGTCCCGCCCCGGTCCCGCATCCGGTCCCCGCCCCGGCCCCAAATCCAGTCCCCGCCTTCGGTTCAGGTCAAGATCCCGGCCCCTGATGGCCCTGCGCGGATTCCCTTTAAAATCCCCTCCTTTGTATCTTGACAGGGCACGTGGACCGGTTGCATTTTGGATGGGTATCCGACCCCTTTGCTAGATAGCGGAAAGGCTGTTGTATGAAACTCAAGCTCAGCCATGTCTTCGACGCGCCCGGCCCCCATCCCAACGGGTTGCAGGCCACGACCGAAGGCCTCTGGATTCTGGACCAGGGCGACAACCGGATCAGTTGTCACGATTACCGGGACGGCGGGACGCACAGGATCTTCGACTCCGACTCCGACCGGGGCAGCGGGATAACCCACAGCGGCACCCACCTCTGGGTGTCGTCCACCTACAGCTGCGAGACGCTGAAGGTCGATCCCGGTTCCGGCAGGACGCTGGAACGCCATCCCACGCCGGGAGCGAAGGAGACCGGCGCGCACGGCCTGGAATGGCGGGACGGTGAACTGTGGATGTCGTCGCCTCCCGACGCCACGATATACCGCATGGATCCCGACAAGTGGACCGTGCTGCAGTCTTTCCCCGCGCCCGGGGACCGGCCCCACGGCATTGCCTGGGAAAACGGCCGGCTCTGGTGCGTGGAGACCAATCACCGGGCGATATTCCTGTACGACCCCAATACGGGCGAACAGCTGGACCGGCTTGACGTGGAGGGCCCGGAACCGCACGGGTTCACGCTATGGCAGAACGAAGTCTGGATCGTGGACGCCACGACGGGCGGCGTTTTTCGCGGCACGCGGTCATAAGCGCCACGACCTGAAAACCACAAGGAATTGGTCATGGAGAAGGCACGTATAGGATTCATAGGCACCGGGTGGTGGGCGACGGCCAATCACCTGCCTGTGCTCAGGAAACGGGCCGACGAGGCGGGTGACGTGGAACTGGCGGCCGTCTGCCGGCTCGGAATGGACGAACTGCGCCAGGTCCAGGATGCTTTCGGCGTGCCCTACGGCACGGAAGACTACCGCCGGATGCTGGACGAAGTCGAGCTGGACGGCGTGGTGGTTTCCAGTCCCCATACGCTGCACTTCGAGCACGCCAGCGCGGCGCTGGAACGCGGTCTGCACGTCATGGTAGAAAAACCCATGTGCACGAAGAGCGCCCATGCAAGGGAACTGGTCCGGCAGGCGGATGCGAAGGGGCTTCACCTGCTCGTTCCATACGGATGGCACCACAAGCCGTACATCCAGGAGGCCAGGCGGCGTCTCGACGCCGGGGCCGTTGGGAAGATCGAGTCCGTGCTCTGCCACATGGCCTCGCCCATCCGGGGCCTGCTCCAGGGCCTGGATTTCGACCACGAAGCCAACGGCGGTGGACTCTTCGCCCCCGACCCGGCCACGTGGGCCGATCCCGTGGTGGCCGAAGGCGGCTACGGTCACGCGCAGATGTCCCACAGCCTGGGCCTCATGTCCTGGCTCACGGGCCTTGTGCCCCGCGAGGTCTTCGCCATGATGGCCGATGCGGAATCCAGGGTGGAGATGTACGACGCCATGACGGTCCGCTTCGAGGACGGCGTGATCGGCGCGCTTTCGGGGTCGGGAGACATTCCGGAGGGACAGATGTTCCAGCTCGACATCCGGATCTTCGGCTCGGAGGGCATGTTGCTCCTCGACGTCGAGCGCGCCCGACTCGCGATCCACCGGCACGACGGACAGGACCATGTACACGACGTGGCCCCCGATGCCGGCGCCTACAGCTGCGAGGGGCCGCCGGAGAACTTCGCGGACCTGCTGCTGGGACGCGCCGTGGAGAACTACACGCCCGGTTACGCGGCCATGCGTTCCGTCATGATGCTCGACGCAGCTTACCGTTCGGCGAAATCGGGCCGGGTCGAGCCGGTGTGACCTCGCGCTTCGAGCCGAGTTGTCACGTAGTTCACGGAAAGATCTGTGGCGCCATCGGGAATCGTTAGCGCCGGGTCCGTGCCACTCGTCGATCCGTGAAAGGCCGTCGCGGTATCGCACCCTGGTATTTCTCAATCTGCTCCTCCATCTTCTAAACCGGGATGACCCATGGCCCAGAGAGACCTGCCGCGCGTATCCTTCGAGAAATACACCCTGCCGAATGGTTTGCAGGTCATCCTGCACGTGGACCGCAAGCTCCCCGTGGTGCACGTCAACCACTGGTTCCACGTGGGCTCCAAGGTGGAGCGGCCCGGCCGGACCGGGTTTGCCCACCTCTTCGAGCACCTGATGTTCGAAGGGTCGGAGCACGCGCCGGAGGGGTATTTCAAATACATAGAACAGGCGGGGGGCAACCTGCGGGAGGGCGGCGTCAACGGTACCACGAGCAACGACCGGACCAACTACTTCGCCACCGTGCCCTCGGGCAATCTCGAATACGTGCTCTGGCTGGAATCGGACCGCATCGCCACGCTGGCGGACGCGCTCACGCGGGAGAACTTCGAGAACCAGCGCGAGGTCGTCCGCAACGAGCGCCGGCAGACCACGGAGAACCAGCCCTACGGCCGCTGGTACGAACTGGTAAACGAGCACCTATACCCCGCCGGCCATCCCTATTCGTGGCCCGTCATCGGCAGGCACGAGGACCTGGAAGCGGCCACGGTGGACGAGGTGGCCGAGTTCTTCCGCACTTACTACACGCCGAACAACCTCTCGCTGGTCATCGCCGGCGATTTCGATGAAGCCTTAGCCAGGGACCGCGTGAAACACTTCTACGGCGGGCTCGAACCGGGTCCGCTCCTGGAGCGCCGGCGCCGCTGGGTGCCTTCCCTGCCCGAAGGGAAAATCGTGGAGGTCACGGACCGTGTGCCCCAGGCCCGCGTCCACATGATCTGGCCGGCGCCTGAACGGTTCGATCCGGACGAAACGGCACTCGACGCGGCCGCGGCCGTGCTGGGAGACGGCCTGTCCTCCCGCCTGGAGAAACTGCTGGTCTACGACCGGAGACTGTGCACGGAGGTCAGCGTATTCAACTACGCCAGGGAGATTTCCGGCCTGTTCGGCGTCATAGCGACCGTCCGCCCGGACCGCGACGTCCTGGAGGTTGAAGGCCTGGTTGCCGGGCAGATCGAGAAACTGGCGGCCGGCGGTCCTTCCCGGGACGAGGTGGAGCGCGCGCGCACCGTGTGGGAATACCAGTATGTCTCCAGCCTGGAACGCATCGGCGGTTTCGGCGGCAAGGCGGACCGGCTGAACGAATCGAATACCTACAAAAATGATCCGAGCTACTTCCAGGTCGAACACGAACGGTTCCGGAACCTGACCGGGTCGAAGATCGCCGAAGCGGTCGAACGATGGCTCGTGTCCCGTCACGGCCTCACACTCAGGTACCATCCCGATACGCTACCGCGGCAGGCCGACCCGGATCCGGCAAGGACGGCCGGCGGCGGCGCCCTCGACCGGTCGATGGTTCCGGCGCTCGGGTCGGACACGCCCTTTCAGACGCCGGAGGTGCACGAGGACCGGCTGGACAACGGCCTTGCAGTGTTGGTCGTCGAACAGCACGACCTGCCCAAGGTAGCCGTCTCTCTGAACGTGAAGACCGGCGGCGTGCACGATCCCCCCGACCGGAGCGGGACCTCCCAGCTCATGCTGCAGATCATGGACAAGGGGACGCGAAGCCACGGCGCGCTGGACCTCGACGAGGCCCTGAGCCGGCTGGGCACGGTCATCGGGAAGACCATGTACCTCGAATCGGCCCGGCTCGGGCTGGACGTGCTGACCGACAAGCTGCCGTCGGCCATGGCCCTTTTCTCAGACGTCGCGCGCAATCCCCTGTTCCCCGAAGAGGAACTGGAACGGGAACGGCACCGCCATCTGGATCACCTCGCGCAGCAGGCCTCCCATCCCCAGTACCTCGCACAGCGGCTGTGTCCCGGACTCGTATTCGGCGACGATCATCCCTATGGCCGGCCCGTGCAGGGCTATGCGTCCTCCGTAGCCGAAATGTCCAGGTACGATATCGCCAGGTCCTACGAGGAAAACTGGCGGCCGGACCAGTCCGCCCTGGTGTTCGTGGGCGACATCACCCGTGACCAGGCAATAAAGCTGGCGGATCAGCGTTTCGGTTCGTGGAAAGGCGACGTCCGTCCGGCAAAGTCCGTCCCGGATCCTTCCCCCGGCCGGAAGACGAACCGGATCAGCCTGGTGGACCGGCCCGGCGCCCCGCAGACGGTGGTCTGCCAGTTCATCGACGCACCGAGCCGAGATACGCCCGACTACCACGCCCTGCGGCTCGTAGACGCGATCTGGGGCGGTGGATTCCAGTCCCGCCTGAACCTGAACCTGAGGGAAGAAAAGGGGTATACGTACGGCGTATCCACCTCGCTGGGTCTCCTGGGCGTCTCCGGGTACTGGAAGGCGCAGACGTCGATCCAGGCGGACAAGACCGGCGAGGTCGTGCAGGAACTGATGGCTGAAATGGAGGGGTTGGGCGGCCGAAGGCCGGTGAGTTGGGAAGAACTCGAGGAGGCGCGCACCGCTCGTATCCGCGGTTACGCGCAACGGTTCGAATCCCTGAGGCGCATCGCGGGCAGCATCGGCGGGTTGTGGAGCTCGGGACGGCCCATGACGGACCTGCGGGACGCGGTGGAGGACCTGCAGTCCGTCACGCTGGAGGAGGTGCGGTCCACCGCCGGAAAATACCTCGACGTGCGGCGCGCGGGCTACCTGCTCGTGGGAGACCGTTCCTCCATCGAGTCGCAGCTGGCCGACCGGGGCCTGGCGACGCCGGAGGTACTGGACCCGGAAGATCTGTAGCCCGTTGCGATGGGAATACCGTCACTTTACCGGGTGCGGTCCGGTGTAAAGGACGGCGCGGACAGGGGGCGCAGTGGGATTTATCCGTACAAGCGCAGACGAATCTTCAGCGATAGCCTGAAATCGCAATCTATTCGTAAATGAAGGAAACCATAATCTTGAATAGTTCTGAAAAATGGGCAATGACATGAACGGTGGCCGATTAGAAGGAACGGGCGATAACCAGGATGCTGGACAACAGAAACCCGGCACGCTACAGATGGCGCCTGAGGACATGCTCGATCTTGCGAAGAAGGCCGCTGAAATCCTGGTGAAACGCATGGAAAACCTGCCGGAAGACCTCGCATGGGACGGGGACTTCCAGCAGCCGCTCGAGGTCAAACTCAAGGAGGATCCGCCCGAGGAAGGCCGCCCGGCGGATGAAGTCATCGATCAGGCCACGCGGGACATACTGCCAAATGCCGCGCGACTCGATCATCCACGGTCATTTGCCTTCATTCCGTCTTCGCCCACCTGGCCCGGAATCCTGGCGGACTTCATGGCCGCGGGGTACAACTTCAACACCTGCAACTGGCTTTGCGCGAGCGGTCCGAGCGAGGTCGAACTGGTGGTGATCGACTGGATCCGGCGCTGGATCGGCTATCCGGACGGCGCGGGCGGACTGTTGACGAGCGGGGGTTCCGCCGCGATTCTCGATGCCTTCGTAGCGGCCCGTGAAGCGGCAGGAAACCCGGAGCGCGGTACCGTTTACATGAGCAACCAGAGCCACAAGGCGCAGGTACGCGCCGCCAGGATCATCGGGATCAGGACCGAGTACATAAGACTTATTCCCACCGACCATCACTTCCGTCTTGATATGGACGCGCTCGTACGCGCAGTGGCAGAAGACCGGGCCGCGGGGCTGGAGCCCATCATCATCTGCGCAAACGCGGGCGCGCCCAGTACCGGGGCCATAGACCCGCTCGAAGCCGTGGCGGATTTCTGTCAGGCGGAAGGGCTCTGGATGCACGCCGATGCCGCCTACGGTGGTTTCGCCGTGGTATCGAAGAAGGGAAAAGCGCTGCTCCGCGGCATTGAGCGCGCGGATTCGGTGAACCTGGACGCGCACAAGTGGTTCTTCCAGCCCTACGAAGCGGGTTGCTTGCTGTTGAAGGATGTGGGCAAGCTCGAGCACGTTTTCCAGGTCCACCAGGACGTGCTGCAGGATACGATCTGGGGCGCCAACCACCCGAGTTTCTCAGACCGCGGCCTGCAGCTCAGTCGCTCGGCCCGGGCACTCAAAATCTGGATGTCGGTACAGACGTTCGGAATGGCCGCCTTTCGAGATGCCGTATCCAATGGCATGGAACTCGCCGCACGGGCAGAGGCATACATTAAACGGAGTTCCGTGCTTGAATCGTTGAATCCTGCGTCGCTGGGGATCGTCAACTTCAGGGTGAACCCCTCAATTGGGGGATCGGACGCCAGTCTTGATGAAGACTACCTGGCAAAGCTCAACCAGCAGATGCTCGCCCGTGTATTCTGGGAAGACCGTGCCCTCATGTCCTCGACGACTTTGGGTGAGACTTTCTCTCTCAGGCTATGCATCATCAATCACAATACGACCTGGGATGACGTGCGCGAGACGCTGGAAGCAATCGAACGGTTCGGGACCGAGGCCTTGAAGGAAGGGTGGGAATGAACTGCGAGGGTAGGCTCGGAAACAGGGATAGGCTATGGATACCGGAGTAGGCTTCGGAATCTGGAGCAGACCACGGAATCTGAAGTATTCAAGTCTTGGCATATGCGTTACATTTAAAGTGATTCGTTTTTGATCTGCTCACCAGCAATTGGACTACGAGATGACCGACCACCCGTTCGACCAGAACATCGAGTCCGCCTGGACGATTCCCTCTTCCTGGTACACCGACCCGGACTTCCTGCGGCGGGAGTACCGGGAAGTCTTCGGGAAGACCTGGCAGCTCGTGGGACGGGCCGACCAGGTAGCCCGCATCGGGGATTACTTCACGGTGGACGTGGCCGGCGAACCCGTAGTCATCGCCCGCGGGGCCGACGACGTGGTCCGCGGATTCTTCAACGTGTGCAAGCACCGGGCGGGTCCCGTGGCCCTTGAGCAGGGGAACCGCCGGACCTTCGTGTGCCACTATCATGGCTGGACCTACAACCTGGACGGTTCGCTGCGCCACGCGCCCGAGTTCGAAGAGGTGCAGGCCCTGGACCGCTGCGCCATGGCGCTCGAACCGGTACGCGTGAGCCAGTGGGGCCCGCTGCTGTTCGTCAACCTGGACGAGACGGCGCCGCCTCTGGAGTCTTTCCTGGGCGATATCGAAAAACGGGCCGCCGGTCACCGCATCGGCGAGATGCGGTGGGTCAAGCGCCGGGATTACGAGATGAACTGCAACTGGAAGGTGTACGTGGACAATTACCTGGAAGGCTATCACCTGCCGGTCGTGCATCCCGGCCTGTACCGGGAAATAGACTACGACGCCTACCGGGTGGAACCGTTTCGGTACTATTCCATCCAGCACGCGCCGATACTCCCCAGGGAAAAGAAGGGCTACAAGGGGCCGCGCCGGTACTTGCCGACGGAACAGGACCAGAACGACACGCAGTACTACTGGGTTTTCCCCACGCTCATGCTCAACATCTACCTGGGTCAGATGCAGACCAACCTGGTGGTCCCCCTGGGACACGAACGCTGCCTGACCATTTTCGAATGGTACCTGTCGCCCGATATGGAGCAGGACGTGGACAACCTGGTGGATTTCGGCGACGAGATCCAGGAAGAGGACATCTTCATCTGCGAGCACGTCCAGCGCGGATTGCAGTCCGTGTCATACAACCAGGGCCGGTTTTCCGTGAAGCGGGAGAACGGCGTGCACCACTTCCATTCTCTGCTGAACGAGTACATGAACGGCACGGAAGAGAAATGTAGGGATGGACTCACATAGAGCGTAGGACTACCGGAGCAATCTCTCCGACAGTACCCGTCCCTCGACTTAGATGATTTCAGTACCCCCGGGATGCTCGAAGTCTCGATGTGGACGCGGCCTCCACATACTGGTTGACACACATCCGCGTATCTTCTTTCCTTATTAGAAGGAGTCTCTGTTCGTACCCTTTGAATGAAGGGATCCGGAAAAGTTGACTACGCGCAAAATAGCAATCAATGTTCCTGAAAGCGTGCTTTTGGCAGAGAAAACCGATGAACGCGCTTTTGCTCGTGAACTCAGTATGCTTGCCGCGGTCAAACTCTATGAACTTGGCCGCCTTTCATCCGGGCGGGCCGCAGAGCTTGCCGGGATGGCTCGCGTAGAATTCCTCTTGTCGCTTGACCGCTACAGTGTTTTTCCACTCGAATCGGAGTTGAACGACCTGGAACGCGAGCGTGCCTGAGTTCATCAGCAATACGTCTCCGCTGCTCTACCTCTATCGCATCAATGCCCTGAATTTACTGTCCACTCTGTGCACTGAAGTCCAGATTCCTCAAGCTGTGGTACGTGAGTTGTCGGACGGACGGCAAAGAGGGCATGATGTCCCCGATCCTCAACGCTACGAATGGATCAAGATCGTTGACCCACGCTTCATTTCGTCCGAATGGTTGAATCTGGATATGGGAGAGGGCGAGTTGGCCGTGCTTGCTCTGGCTGATGAAGAAGATACCAACAGATGAGCGGTGTCAGTTAGGTTATTGGCGAACCGCCACGATTCCTGCCGTTACCACAGCAAGTCAGAACCAGGCGGGCTGTTTCAGCCTTTGGCCCAAAGCCAATCCAGATCTGAGAACGCCAATGCTCCCTGAAAGTTGTCGATATTATCCAGGACGTTGAGGATGAGGCAACGGTCATTTCCACCATTTTTGATGCCCCGCAATCCCCTGCCGATCATGAGGAATATGCGTCCTCCATCAGAAAACTGAGCCAATGCATCGGTGCAGTTCTGAATAAGTTCGAACAATTGGCGGTGAGCGTAACCGCCGCGCGCCGTATCTCCCTCCTGGTTGGCGTCCTGGCTCACAAAGTTAGGTTGCGCTCGGTAGGCTTCGAGCGTCTTAGTCGACTCCTCTCTGACAAAAGCGGCTAGCTCACCCGCAGGGCCGTTCCAATTACCAGCCTCAGTAACAGCGTCGTTGTATGGGTTACTCATAGTCAAATGTGTTCCTACCTTGCATTTCGCCGGCGCAGCCACTCCACGGTCAACAGGAACAGCACGGCGAAGACGATGAGGAAGACGGCCACGGCCAGGATGGCGGGGCTGATCTCCTCGCGGATGCCCGACCACATCTGGCGCGGTATCGTGCGCTGTTCGAGCCCGCCCATGAAGAGCACCACGACGACCTCGTCGAAGGAAGCGGCGAAGGCGAAGATCGCTCCGGAGACGACCCCCGGCGCGATGAGCGGGAGCTGGACGCGGCGGAAAATCCGCAAAGGGCCCGCGCCCATGCTGGCGGCCGCCCGCGAAAGGTTCGCGTCGTAACCGGCGAGCGTGGCGGTGACCGTGATAACGACGAAGGGCGTGCCCAGGGCGGCGTGGGCGAGGATCAACCCGATGTGGGTCTGCGCCAGGCCCAGGTTCGAGTAGAAGAAGAACATACCCGCTGCCGAGATGATCACGGGCGTGACCATGGGCGAGATCAGCAGTCCCGTGGCGAAACGGCGGCCCGGCATGGCCGGGCTCGACAGGCCCAGCGCGGCGAGCGTGCCGAGGGCTGTGGCGAGGACCGTGGCGGAGACGCCAATGACCAGGCTGTTGGCCAGGGCCCGCGACCACTCCTCGTCCTCTACGATCTGCCGGTACCACCTCAGAGACCATGCGTCGGCTTCGAAGCGGAGCATGCCGTCGGTGAAGGTGAAATAGGGTTCGGCGTTGAAACTCAGCGGCACGATCACCAGGATCGGCGCGATCAGGAAGGCGAAGACGAGCGCGCAGAATCCGAGGTACGCGATATGCCAGAATCCATGTTCGGTCGTCGTCATCAGCCCAGCCTCATCCGTTCAATGCCCACGAGCCGGTCGTAAAGCACGTACAACCCCGCCACGCACACCAGCAGGATGCCGCCCAGCGCCGCCGCGAGACTCCAGTTGAGAGACGACTGCATATGGAAAGCGATCATGTTGGAGATGAGTTGTCCCGTGCTGCCGCCCACCAGGGCCGGCGTGATGTAGTACCCGATGGCGAGGATGAATACGAGCAGGGAACCGGCGCCTACGCCGGGCAGAGTCTGGGGCCAGTACACGCGCCAGAACGACTGCCACGGGGTCGCGCCCAGCGACTCAGCCGCACTCGTCTGCACTCGTGGAATGGCGCTCATGACCGAGTAGAGCGGCAGCACCATGAAGGGAAGCAGCACGTGGGTCATGGCCACGAAGGTACCGGTCATGTTGTAGATCATGGCGATCCGGCCGTAGTCGCCGATGATGCCCAGGAATACGAGCAAGTCATTGAGGACGCCCTGGTTCTGCAGGAGCACGATCCACGAAGTCGTGCGCACGAGCAGCGAGGTCCAGAAAGGCACGAGGACCAGGATCAGGAGCAGGTAGGCCCTTTGTGGCGGGGCGTGGGCGATCAGACGGGCGACGGGGTAGCCGATGAGCAGGCAGAGGGCGGTCACCCCCAGGCTCACGAGCAGGGTCCGCCAGAAAAGGGTGAGGTAGATCCGCCGGTCTTCCGGCTGGGGGACGATGGACCCGCCGGAATCGCGCTGCAGATCGAGCGCGTTCAGGTAGTGGCGTGAAGTGTAACGTGCCCCGGCCTCGCGCAGCGCGCGCCAGGTCCCGGTTTCTCCCCAGGCCGCGTGGATGTTCATCATGGCACCGGACCACGGACCTTCGTCGACGTTCCTCAGCCTCCGGGCGCTGCGCGTAAGCACGCTGCGCAATCCGCTCTGCACCCGGTTGATCCGCGTGGCGACCTGGCCGAGCGTGCGGTCCTCCCGGGCTTTCAGCAGTTCACGGGCCAGTGCTTCATAGGCCGCTTCGCCGGGGAGACCCTGGCCGTCCCAGGCGCGCAGTCTTTCAAGGGTCTCCGGGAGCGCGTCGGCGACCACCGGGTCGTAGACGCTGCGGACAAGCATGTTCGCCAGGGGCGCGAGGAAGGTCACCCCGATGAAGGCCATGAGCGGCAGCACCAGCAACGCAGCGCGCAGCCGGGGACCGGGCTTGAGGCGTCCGATCTGTTGCTCAGGATGCTCGCTCATCGAGAGAAGTTCCCGTATCCGTTACGTTCACCGCGCCAGCCACGTACTGAAACGCTCGTTCATTTCTTCGCCGTTGTCGCTCCACCATTCCCAGTCGTTGTGCAGGGCGCGGGCCGCATTGTCAAGGCTGGTCGGCATGTGCGGGCTCATGTCGATGCCGGTTTCCGCGTGGGTCGAGATCAGGGGCATGGCGGAACGGCGCGTGGGACTGTAGGAGATATACCGGCCGACACCGGCCATGGCCCGTGCGGTATTGGCGAAACGGACGAACATCTTCGCCGCCTCCAGGTTCCTCGTGCCTTCAACAATGACGACACCTCCCGTATCAAGCAACTGGCCGTCCCATACGATAACGAAGGGTTGTCCTTCCAGGTTCTGGGCGTTGAAAATCCGTCCGTTGTACGCCGTAGTCATGACAACTTCCCCATCGGCCAGCATCTGGGGCGGCTGCGCGCCCGCTTCCCACCAGACGATCTGGTCCTTGATGGTATCCAGTTTGTTGAAAGCCCGGCCAACGCCCGCTTCCGTATCCAGCGTGGCGTAAACCTGGTCCAGCGGCACGCCGTCGGCCATCAGGGCGAACTCGAGATTGGCCAGCGGGGAGCGGCGCATGCCCCGCCTGCCCGGAAACTTCTCCAGGTCGAAGAAATCGGCGATGGAGGTGGGTTTCGTTGCTCCGATCCGCCCGTCGTTGTACACGAAGACCGTCGAATAGTATATGTTGGTCGGACCGCATTCCGTGATGCCTTCTTCGGGCAGATCGTCCGCCGCCGGGGTTCCGTCGGCGCCGGGCGCAAGTTCATCGATGTCTATCGGGACGAGGAGACCCTCGTCGCAGCCTCGAACCATGTCGGGGAGTTCCATATCGACGACGTCCCAGTACACGTTGCCCACGTCGACCTGGGCACGTATCTGCGCCAGCCCGCCGTTGTAGTCCTCGATCTTTACGTCAATCCCGGTTTCCTGTTCGAAACGTTCGATGTATCCGTCCACGCAGGCGCGGGTGTAGGCGCCGCCCCAGCTGACCAGCGTCAGCGATTGCTCCTGCGCGGCGGCGCGTCCGCCAAACAGCAGGACCAGTGCGGCCAGGCCAGGCACCAGGATACCGCGCATGGATGCTTTTCTCGTCATACCATTTCTCCTTCTGTTTCCGGGTCGAGCACCCGGCAGTCGGTCGGCGTCCAGCCGATGCGGATCCGATCGCCTGCCAACAGGGCGCCGTGTCCGACGATATTGGGTATCTTGATGACGAAGTCCGACGTGCCGCACACCGAAACGTGAATTCGCAGATAGTCGCCGAGGAACGTGATGTCTTCGATCAGTGCGTCCAGTTCATTGGTGTACAGGCCGGGTTCCGGGGTGACCGCCACCCGTTCGGGGCGTATGGAAAGCGTAGTCGGGTCGCCGGCCTGGCAGGGCGCGATGCGGATCGCCCGGACGATCTCGCCGTCCACGTCCACTTCGCAGATCTCGCTGTCCACGTTCAGCACCTTGCCGTGCAGGCGGTTGTTCTCCCCAATGAATCGGGCCACGAAGGAACGCTGCGGTTCTTCGTAAAGCGTCTCGGGATCGGCCACCTGCTCGATTCTGCCGTCGCGGAGCACGGCGATGCGGTCCGACATGACCATGGCTTCCTGCTGGTCGTGAGTGACGTATACGACCGTGACGCCCAGCGTCTTGTGAATCCGGCGGATCTCGTACTGCATCTCCTCGCGGAGCCGGCGGTCCAATGCGCCGAGGGGTTCGTCCATGAGCACCAGCTCGGGGTCGAATACCAGGGCGCGGGCAATGGCCACGCGCTGCTGCTGCCCCCCGGACAACTGACTGGGGCGCCGGTCTTCGTAACCTTCGAGGCGGACCAGTTGCAGGGCGCGTTCCACCCGTACGCGGCACGCCTTGCGGTCCACGCCGCGGACCTCGAGAGGGAAGGCGAGATTGTCCCCTACCGTCATGTGGGGGAAGAGGGCGTAGTTCTGGAACACCATGCCGATACCGCGTTTGCGGGGCGGCAGATTCTGGATGGAGCGACCGTTCACGCGGATCTCGCCGGAGGTAAGCGACTCGAAGCCGGCCAGCATCATGAGGCAGGTGGTCTTGCCCGAACCGGAGGGCCCCAGGAGGGTCAGGAACTCTCCCTTGCGGATGTCCAGGTCCACGCCGTCGACTACAGTGGACTTCCCGTCGTAGCTCTTGCTGACCTTACGGTATTCGACATAGGGGCGATCGGACCCGTCCATCTGAGCGCGCTCCTGTAGAGGTGCCAATTGTTCGGATCTGCCCGACCATTCGGGCCGTTCGAACCGTTTAGATGCGAAAGCAAACTTTAACCCGCAGCAGCAGGCCTGTCAAACGTTTTCCTTTGAACGCAGGGACCTGGAATGTACCTTACGGAGGTTCAGGAGGACGGCACGCGGACGCATGCGCGGATAGCGAGTTCGACGTGCCGGAAACGCGTCGCTTCAAGGCACGCGGCGGCGCCGTCCTCGACCCTTCAACCGCAGCCGGCATCCGGCCAGGAGAAAGACTGCCCGACCCAATGGAACTTTACATCATCCGCCACGCGGAATCCGAGAACAACGCCCGGCCGCAGGAAGAACGCACCGATGATCCCACCCTGTCCGCGCTCGGATGCCGTCAGGCGGAATACCTCGTGAACCGCATCCGCCACATCCGCCCGACCCGCATCTTCGTCAGTCCCTTCCTTCGCACCCTGGAAACCATCGCGCCGTATATACGCGAGACGGGCCAGTCCGTGGAAGCGTGGATCGACCTCCACGAACAGGGCGGGGTCCAGGCCGGTGCGGGCAATGCGGACTACGAGGGTAGACCCGGCATGAAACGGTCGGAGATCGAGTATGGTTTTCCGGGTGTCCGCCTCGATGACGGATTCGACGAGGAGGGTTGGTGGAAGTGCCGGCCCTGGGAGGACTACGAATCGGCCCAGGCGCGTGCGGAGCGGGTCAACCGGAGGATCCACGACGATTTCGGCCTTACCGGGGAACGTGTCGTCCTGGTTACGCACGGGGCGTTCATGCGCTTCCTTGTGGGTGTGATTCTGGATACCCCGGGTATGGGCCACGATCGAATCTACTGGTTCGCGAACACCTCCGTCACCCGTTTCATCATCACGCCTACCTATACTCAACTCTCCCTGATGAACTGCGCGCGCCACCTGCCCGAGGCATGGATTACCGGGGTGGACATCCACCCCTATCGGACGGGCGAGTTCGCCGAAGGGGCCGACGAGCGGCGTCGTTGCGCCTGGACGCGGAAGGATCCGGTTCTGGCCGCCTACCACGACGACGAGTACGGTTTCCCCCTGACCCGGGACGAGGACCTCTTGGAACGGCTCGTGCTGGAGATCAACCAGGCGGGGCTGAGCTGGCTGACGGTGCTGAAGAAACGGAAGGCGTTGCGGGAGGCCTTCGACGGGTTCGACGTGGACCGTGTGGCGGCCTATGACGACGAAGACCGCTCGCGTCTGCTGGGGGACACGGGAATCATCCGGAACCGGCTCAAGATCGACGCGGCCATCCACAACGCCCGGGTCGTCCAGGAGATCAGGAGGAACCACGGTTCATTCGTGGCCTGGCTGAACGGCCAGACCTGCGCTTCGCTGGACGAATGGGTTGCTGTTTTCAGGAAGACTTTCCGCTTCATGGGACCGGAGATCGTCGGCGAATTCCTCATGAGCACGGGTTATCTTCCCATCCTCCACGACCCTGAGTGCTTTCTCGCCGGGGAAGGGCACCGGGTGGGCTAGAAAACGGCCTGCGGCGGTCTGGCGCCTGCGACAGCCGGGGGCCTGTGACGACCACGCGCGACTGGCGCCACGATAGGGTCAAGGACCGGACCGTCGGCGCCCGGAGAGGACCATGGGACTGGTCTACCGTCGCTCCGAGAGGGCCATGGACCGGACCGCCGGCGCCAGGGGACCGGGCAGACGGGCACGATGCCACCCCTGGTCAGCCTTCGCTTTCACCTTCACCGTCTTTGAGCAGGTTGCGCTCCTTGAGTTCCGTCTCCAGTTCGTCGAGGCAGGACCTGAACGACTCCCATGCATCCGGAGAGACGGTGATGCCCTTCCTGCTGGGCAGGAAATCGCCGTCATTCTCGTAATAGATCCGGATATCGGCATATTCTTTGCCCCGGAAAGACGTGATGGTGAAGCGGAACTCTTCCTGGCTGTTTTTCTGGAAACTGGCTACGACCCGGCTGTCCTCTGCCATGTGTTTTCCTCACGGTGAGGGGGTTGTGCGTGGTGGAACACCATGAACGCAAACGGTTCGCCATGATAAGGCATGGATTCCCGTCCGTGTCAAGTAAATTTGGCCTTGTTTTCACGCCGTCCGGATCGTACCATAATGCACGCGCGCGGCATTCTGAATAAATCGTCTCGCCCGTGGTATTTGACGGCCGGCCGGGCGTCATTGCCGATCGGCGGACGCGTGGTCTGCTGTAATTCGTTTCGAGTCATATCTGCACTGGCGCAGGAGGTAGTTGATGGACTGGCGGGATGTATTTGCGGACCGCATGGATCTCTTGGGCGATACCGCGGTCATAGAGCTTCTCAAGCTGGCGGAACGGCCGGACGTGCTTTCCTTTGCCGGCGGCCTGCCCGACGCCGCCACGTTTCCCATGGAAGCGATGAAGGAAGTCGCCGTCCAGGTCTTCGATACGCACGGCAGCATGTCGCTGCAATACGGCCCCACGGCGGGGTACACGGCTCTCAGGGAGTGGATCGCCCACCGCATGGGCCCCGTCGAGGGCGTAACCGCCGGCGTGGACGACATCCTGGTCACCACGGGCGGGATCGAGGCGATGGACCTCATCGCCAAGACCCTGCTCAATCCTGGCGACATCGTCATCGTGGAAGCCCCTACCTATCTGACTGCCTTTTCGGTTTTTCGGTGTTATGACGTTGAGTTCGTCGCGGTGGATATCGACGACGAGGGAATGCGCGTGGACCTCCTGGAAGAACGGCTGGGGGAACTGGAACGCCGGGGCAAGCGCGCCAAGCTGATCTACACCATGCCGACTTTTCAGAATCCGGGTGGCGTGACCATGCCCCAGGAAAGGCGCCGGAAGCTGGTCGGCCTGGCCGACAGGCACAACATCCCCATCCTGGAAGACCACGCCTATGCGGAACTCTATTTCGATCACCCGCCGCCTCCATCGCTCAAAGCGCTGAATCCCGACGGTGTATTGTTTGTCAGCACCTTCTCCAAAATCTTCGGGCCGGGTATCCGCCTCGGCTGGATTGCGGCGCCGCCGGCCGTGGTCAACCAGTTGTGCCAGGCGAAACTGGGCAGCGACCAGTGTTCCAGCACCCTCGGGCAGCGCATCGTCTACGAATACGGCCGCCAGGGACTGATGGACTCCCAGATCGTGCTGTCCAGGGCGCTCTACCAGGCCAAACGCAACGTCACCCTGGAAGCGCTTGCGGAACACGCCCCGCCCGGCATGACCTGGACCCGTCCGGACGGGGGATTCTACGTGTGGCTGACCACGCCCGAGGGGATCGATTCCACCGCTATGCTGGCCTGGGCCGTTGAAAACGAAAAGGTGGCCTACGTAGCCGGCCCTTCGTTCTATACCGACGGCCGGGGAGCGAACCAGTTCCGACTGTGCTACAGCTTCCTGGACCAGTCGCTCATCGGCGAGGGCATCTCCCGGGTGTGCCGCTCGGTCGCGCACCACGTCGAACGGCGCCACCGCGCCCGCATCGGGGCTTAGGCGTTGCGTTGCCGTGCATTCCGTCGACCGATACATCCGCAAAGGGCAGATCTTGAGCAAACCGCGAAGGTCAAACGGGGATCATACCATGTTCCGTCTCACCGAAGAACATGAAAGGCAATTCCGGGAAGACGGCTACCTGATGGTGGAAGGCCTCTACGACGAGGAGGAAATGGAACTCCTGCTCAGTGTGGGTCGTACCGACGGGGAGAAGGCCTCGCTCGTACGCGCAGCCGAGGATACCGAGGGCCGCGAAAGCAAGTTGTGGCTGACGTCGGACACGGAACGCGAGGATATCTACAACGCTATCTGCCACGGCCGGCGTATGGTCGACACGATGGAACGGCTCATGGGCGACGAGATCTACCTGTACCATTACAAGATGATGGTCAAGGAACCCCGTGTCGGCGGAGCCTGGGAGTGGCACCAGGACTACGGCTACTGGTACCACAACCAGGCGCTGTATCCCGATATGGCCAGTTGCTACATCGCGGTGGACCGGGCCCACAGGGCGAACGGGTGCCTCCAGGTCATCCGGGGTTCGCACCGTCTGGGAAGGATCGAGCACGGACGGTACGGCACGCAGGTGGGGGCCGACCCGAAGCGGGTGGAACTCGCGCTGGAACACCTGGACCACGTATATTGCGAAATGTCGCCCGGGACCGCGCTGTTCTTCCACGCGAACGTGCTGCACAGGTCGGATCCCAACGAGAGCGACGACCCGCGGTGGAGCCTCATCTGCTGCTACAACACCCGGCACAATCCCTGCCAGGACCGACCGGGCCACCCGTCCTACCGGCCCCTTGAAAAGTGGGACGACGGCCGGGTCCGGGAAGTGGGGCGCAGGCAGTGGGCGGATCTCGCCGCCTCCGCCGAGTCGGCCGCCGAGCGATCCGCCGGCTGACGCGCTTTGCCGAAATTCTTTGAGAATTGTGGTTGCGGACTCTTTTAAATTGAAATATACATATAAAAGATGTATTCCGATCGTCCCGGAAAGCAGAACATTCCGATCCATCTCTACCAATTTGTGTGCCTTTTCTACCACTTGATCCGCGATGCGGGTTTCCACGTGAAAGGAACAAGATAATGAAACGACTTACATCATACCTGTTGGCCTGTATGGTCGGCGCGTTCGGTCTGTACGGCTGCGGCGGGGCCGAGACCGAAGAAACGGCCATGGAAGAGGCGGCAACCGAGGAGATGGCGGCGGACGTTGCGATGATCAACGTCGAAGTCTCCAGCATTAGCGAGGAATTCGCCAACATCAATACGAACGCCACGAGCGATCAGTTGACAGAAGCCGGTTTCGCCTCGGACGGCTGGATTTCGATAACCCATAACGAACAGACCCTCGTCATGCCGATGGTCGTGGATTATGGCGACGTGGCCGAAGGCGCCTGGCTCGCCCGAATGGACGAGGAGTCCGGCACGCTTCAGATCGCCATAAACGGCGGTAATGCCGCGACCGAAATCGGCGCCGCGGTGGGCGATATGTTGCACGTCATGGCCGCCGACGCCCCGGAAATGGATATGGGCGAGGGTGACATGGGTGAAGGTGAAGGCGATATGGGCGAAGGTGAAGGCGACATGGGCGATGGCGACATGGGCGAAGAGGAAATGGAAGACGGCGATTCGGACGCATCCATGGGCGGAGAGGAAGCCACCACGCAGCCCGCCCAATAGGATTCAAGGCGGCGGGTGCATAGCAACATGCCCACACGCCCCAACATACTCTGGTACTGCACGGATCAACAGCGTTTCGACACCATCGGCGCGCTCGGCAATCCCCATGTGAGCACGCCGGCGCTCGACGGACTGGTGCAGGAAGGTGTCGCTTTCACGCGAGCGTACTGCCAGAGTCCGATCTGCACACCCAGCCGCTCGAGTTTCATGACCGGCATGTACCCCGGGCGGATTCACAACTGCCGAAACGGCAACGGATCCTTTGTGAATCCGCCTCCCCTGATCTCCAAATTGCTGGCAGACAGCGGATATGACTGCGGCCTGGCCGGCAAGTTCCACCTCCAGAGCGCGGGGAAGCGGACAGAACCCCGCATGGACGACGGCTACCGGTTCTGGCGCTTCAGCCACGCGCCGCGGGACGACTGGCCGGAAGGCCATGATTACGGCGACTGGGTACGCGAACGCGGCGGCGACCTCGACGCCCTGCGATTCAGCGAAGGCAGGGTGCCGCCCGAACTCCACCAGACGACCTGGGTCACCGAATGCGCCCTGGAGTTCATCAACCAGCCCCGAGCCCCCGGTACGCCCTGGATGCTGACGCTCAATCCCTACAGTCCCCACGAACCGTTGATCCCACCCCGGGTCTACGCCGATCAGTTCGATCCGGCCGATATGCCCGGCCCCCATTTCCGCGACAGCGACCTGGCCCGGCAGGAGGTGTTGCGCGACGTATTCTTCCAGTCGGAGTCGAGGCATCCCGACGCCTTCGACGGTAAAAAGCAGCAGGCCCTCTACTACGCCATGATCCGGCAGGTAGACGACCAGTTCGCCCGAATCCTGCGCGAGCTTGAGCGGACTGGACAACGGGACGACACCGTGATCATCTTCACCAGCGACCACGGCGAATGCCTGGGCGACCACGGCCTGCTTTGGAAAGGATGCCGGTTTTACGAAGGACTGGTGCGGGTCCCGCTGATCTTCTCCCATCCCGGTCGGATGCGTTCGGATCTCAGGAGCGAAGCGCTCGTCGAGTTGATCGACATGTCGGCAACGATGCTCGACCTGGCCGGCGTAGAGCAGCCGGAGGACTTTCAGGGCCGGAGCCTGCTGCCCATCCTGCGGGGGGAGGCGGATCCGGGATTTCACAGGTCTTTCGTCCGTTCCGAGTACTACGACGCCGTATCCGCCGAGCCACTGAGCTACGCCACCATGTACCGGGACGAACGGTACAAGCTGGTGATGTATCATACCCACGACAAAGGCGAGATCTTCGACCTCGAGAACGACCCCTGGGAATTCGAGAACCTGTGGCACGAGGCCGACTATAAGGAAGTGAAGCACCGCCTGGTCGAGGCTGCCTTCAACGCTACCATGCTCCAGGACATCGACCTCGGCGGCGCATTGATCGCGGGAACCTGACGGGGATCGTGCTCTTTGGAGAGCATCTGATGATCGTTGACAGAAACCGGCTGGAGGACGCGGAGGAGCAGACGCTTGCCTCTTACGCCGAAAAAAGCGGTACGTTCCGGGGACGCTGTCATGCCGAGGAAGAAGCGCCGTGGCGTACGCCGTTTCAGCGGGACCGCGACCGCATCGTTCACTCGAAGGCCTTCCGGCGGCTGGAATACAAGACGCAGGTCTTCGTGTACCACGAGGGAGATCACTATCGCACGCGCCTGACCCACACCATGGAAACGGCCGGCGTGTCGGAAACGATCGCGCGGAACCTGGGGGCGAATCAGGACCTTGCCGCGGCCATTGCCCTGGCCCATGACCTGGGTCATCCTCCCTTCGGCCACTGCGGAGAAGAAGCCCTGAACGTTCTCATGCGGGATCACGGGGGATTCCAGCACAACCGGCAGAGCCTTCGGGTCATCGACCAGCTCGAATGGCGTTATCCCGCTTTCCCGGGACTGAACCTGACCTGGGAGACGCGGGAAGGCATCGCCAAGCACAACGCGCCGCACGGGTTCGACTTGAACGACTTCCAGCCCGGGCAGTACGCTTCCGTGGAAGCCCAGATCGCCAACCTCGCCGACGAGATCGCGTACAATTCCCACGACCTCGACGATGGCGTCAGCGCGGGCATACTCAGTCTCGATCAGCTGTCCGAACTGGACGTATGGGACGGCGCGATTCGCGAGGAAGTGGAAAAGGTACGGGACCTGGATTCCACGCGGCAGCGGTACCGGATCATTCGGGCGCTGATCAACCAGCAGATCATCGACGTCGTCCAGACGACGCATCGGAACCTGGAACGCCACGGCGTGAAGTCTCCGGACGAGGTTCGCCGGCTGGATTTCCCAGTGGTGGACTACAGCCCCGGGATGTCCGAGAAGAACGGTCAGCTCCGGTCGTTTCTAAAAGAGAACTTTTACAGGCACTACCGGCTCATCCGCATGTCCCGCAAGGCGACTCGCTTCGTCGAAAGCCTTTTCAAAGAGTACATGGCCGATTCAAGGCAAATGCCGCCGACCGACCGGAAATACCCCCAAGACGAACCGCTCGAGCGCAGGGTCTGCGATTATATCGCGGGGATGACGGACCGCTACGCCCTGCGCGAATACGAGCGGCTTTTCGATCCCTACGAACGCGTCTGAGCAGTATCTGAGCCGTGTCCGAGCCGGGTCCGAGCCGCGCGTGCAAGTGCCCCTGCCGCCCGCGGAACAAGATCCGGACGGGTTCCGGACAGCCAGCCGCCGTTCTGATTTCCCTTGATTTTCCCAGTGAAATTCCTATAATATACCCGGCGCCGACGGGAGAAGTTTTCCCGCGGAACGCCGGTTCGATGGGGGGTCGTTCAAGGGTAGGACACATGGCTCTGGACCATGGAATCGGGGTTCGAATCCCTGCCCCCCAGTACACATTCTTGCCATGCCCGTAGAGCATTTTACGTCTTCGAAGCGATATAAAAACTCGTCCGGATACTTGACTACGGCCGGTAAATGGAGTATTTTCGTCAAGAGCAACGCGGCGGTATCGTCTAGTGGTTAGGACGGGTGGTTCTCAGCCATCAAACCGGGGTTCGATTCCCCGTACCGCTATACGGTCAGCGTAGTAAGCACGCGCGGCTTTTTTACACCACTTCCCCGAAACCCTCCGCAAACAAAGGGTTGTCGGGGTTTCTTTTTACGCGGGGACTTGAGACGGCTGGACCGGGAAGTGATTAAAGCGCGGATGACTTGGCGCCGGGAGATTGGCTGACGATGGACGGAGCGGAATCAGATGCCGATTGAAGCGCTTCCTCGGTACCCCAGATCAGTTCAAGCGCCTGGACGACCTTTTCGAATTGATCCACTTCCCACTGATCGGAAAGCATCAGCGCTTTCGTCTTAAGGTGATCCCAGAACAGCTCGGTCGCATCCCGACCCTTGGAGGTCAGTTCGCATATCACGACTCTTCGATCGTTCGGATCCGAATCCCGTTGAACCAGCTGTTTTTTCACCAGGCGATCCACTATCGTGGTCGTAGTGGAAAGGCCGCTGCCCAGGTAACTGGCTATCGCGCCCATCCTGAGCGGCCCCAGGTGCTCGATCAGAATCAACGTCTTGATCTGAGGCACGGTCATGTCCAGCCCCTGCCACTCATCCAGTCTTGCGATGTATGTCAAACGGCACAACTGTCTCACTACGGTCACGAAGCGATCTGAAAGATCTCTCAGGTTGTTTACCTGCACGATCACTCACCTAAGTTTAACAGGCCGGTGATACGAAGGAATCCGGGGACGCTATCCTCCGCTTATTGAATCCCTGTCGAGGCGCTGTATACCATTCCGGTCGCCAATACCCATCCTGCATTTCGTTTCCCGACTGCCCCCGACCAGCAAGTTCCATTCGCAATAAATACCGAAATAAACTACGCCGTAAACGATGCCAATGTCAAGCAGTATAGGGCAGAACAGGTTATTGAAACCTGTGCATTCGAAAAAGGAAAACCATGCCGGATTCGGAGATTGGTCAGGTTAGAACGACGTATAAAAGAAATGTTATATATAAAAAATATTAACATAAAATGGATTAATAGGTCACTAGAATATCACCATTCCTTGTTTTTGACGCTAATAAAGCCTGTAGAATCGTAGAACAGGAGGTTTCGCGGTGTTATTCCCCTTCATAATTATATTACGATAAATCGAAATAACAGATATAACGTAATTTACCATTGACTTTACTATACTTGTAGTTGATATTGTTGTTATAAACGTATATATACCACTAAGCGTGTGTGCAATTTGTGCAGTTATCAATCAATCCGATTGAACTGGGCAACGTTCATGGGAGTCATGCGATGTAAACGAAGCCACCTGGCTCATCTGTACCAGGCACCTTGGAACGAATTCCCGTGCGCTTCGAGCAGGAAACACGGCCACTATAGGCGGCGCGCAGCCTGCCACCATTGAGCATCGGACGACGTAAGCATCGGACGGCGGCCGTGCATATGCAG
>JAPOOT010000421.1 GCA_026713285.1 Gemmatimonadota bacterium
AATCGAATGTCCTGGCGCAATTTGAATGTGATCGTCCGTCCATCCTCGGAGATCGTCCAAGATCGCGCGTGCCAGGGTACCAGGTTCAGGTCGTCGTCATAGTCTATCAGACCGTGAAACAGGGTGCGCACGAGCGGCCAGGTCACCACGTCGTAGGCGATGGCCGGATCGAGCGATCGTGGATCCGACGGCACGGCGATCCGCAGCACGTTCTCATCGGGATGCAGCCGCTCGAGCCGGCCGTCTCCTCCACAGGACGCGGATAGGAAAAGGATCGCGAGCCAGAGGGGAACCAGGATCCCGCGGCCTGGATTTGTAGAATTACCGCATCCCGGGGTTGTAGATACCCCGCATCCCGGGGTTGTAGATACATTGTATATACGCCACCGGCATATACGCTTACGCAGGTAAGATCCGCAGGCAACCATGATCCCGTTCATTTCCCCCGTCCGTCCTTCACATAAGGGTCCAGCACCTCTTGCAGGCCCTGACCCAGCAGGTTGAATCCCACCACGGCCACGATGATGGACACCCCCGGTGCAATAGTAAGGTGTGGAGAAACGATGAAATAGGGCTGCCCTTCCGCGATCATGGTGCCCCACGACGGAGTGGGCGGCGGCACGCCGACCCCCAGGTAGCTCAATCCGGCGTCGAGCAGGACGGTATTCGCCGTAGCCAGGGAACCGAGCACAATGACCAGGGGCAGGACGTTCGGCAACAGGTGCCGGACCATGATACGTACGTCCGAACAGCCGATGGCCTGCGATGAAGCGACGAACTCCCGGGTCTTCAGGACCAGGACCTGTCCCCTTATGGTCCGGGCGATCCAGGTCCAACTGATCAGGCCGATGACGAGGAACACGCTGACGAGTCCGCGTTTGAGCGTGATGTCCAGCCCGTGCCAGTCCAGCGCATCGGGATGCAGATGAATCACCCGTCCGTCCATCAGCCCCGCCAAGGCGATAGCCAGAAGCAGGCCCGGGATCGTCAACATCACGTCGGTCCCGCGCATAAGCACGGTGTTCACCCAGCCGCCGTGGTACCCCGCGAGCATGCCCACGGTCACTCCGACGCAGACGGCGATCAGCATGGCCACGATACCCACGAACAGGGAGATGCGGGTGCCGTGAACCAACCGGGCCAGCATATCCCGGCCCAGGTGGTCCGTCCCGAGCAGGAACCGGTCTCCTGGCGGGATGGGCAGCCCGTCGGCGTCCAGCCCGTCAGAAAGTTGGCGCATGGGATCCTCGAGGAGACCCAGTCCGGTGAGGACCGGCGCGGCCAGAGCCATGACCACCAGGAAAAGGACCATGCCGCCGCCCGCGCAGACCATGGGGTTTTTCAGCATGCGTCGATGGAAGGCGACGTGCGCGCGAACGGTCTCGTCCGAATCCACGTTGGCCGCGGTAGAAGCAATCACGGTCATGGTATCACGAATCCCTTACAGTGTGCGAACTGCCAGAAGCCAAAAAACATCATACCCCGGAGTAATCCAGGCAGATTCCCTTCCCCGATCGGGACGCCCTTCCGATCGCGCGAAGGAGGCTGTAATAGAACCGGAATTCGGCGCCGTTCAATTCGGCGACCGCATCTGCACTCCACAGATCGGCCAGGCGTCTCAGGGCCGGGTCCGGTAGCAACCTGTAGTTCGATCCGTCGTACACGCCCGGTCGATTGAGCAGGGCATCTCCGGCGAGTGTGCCGCCGGTACCCAGAAAGAACACATCGTCCCGCAGCCCGGATCCACGGGACGCGACCAGTAGATGGCCGGTGGAATCGCGTTCCGTTTTCAGCGTAATGGACACATGCAACCGGTCCGCGCCGCCCGCGGATGCAACGTATATCCTGCTCAGCGGAGCGCCAAGCAGGGCGCCGGCCATCCGGCACTGCCGGAAAGCGCACCACCACTTGCTCCACCGTCCGCCATCCGGAGAGGAAATCACCCTCAGATATACCGGCTCTCCGAAATCGGCGTCCCGGCTCATTTCCAGCATCGCCGTGAAACCTCGGTCGGCATGTTGCATATCGACGATGGGCGGATGGATCCGTCGAGGCGAAAACCCGGGAAGCGGCCCGGCAGTCCGCACTTCGGCCCCGCTTGCCGTTAGACGTTCAACGTCGGCGGCCATGCCCCGGTAGGGGGAGAGGAACAGGACCCGGCGGGGCCGGTATGCTTCGAACACAGCCCGTGCAGAGGCAACCGGTGTCTCTCCCGAGAATCCGGCGCTCCTGCCGTCGCGCATGCCACCGGGCACCCGGGCGAATGCCACGCCGGCCTGCCCTTCGGTGTCCTCCCGAAACAGGTCGTAATCCTGCATGCCGCCGATCACCAGCCCGTCGATGGGAATCACGAAACCCCCTTGCCCCGTACCGGCAACTGCACAGATCCATGCCGGACGATGGAATCGTACCCGGCCAGCAGAACTTCCATGAGGTCCCGCGCGTCGTGGACGGTGTAGCGGGGACTGCCACCGGTGTCCAGCGCGTTTACCAGGTCCTTCAGCGCTTCGGTCGAGAAGTCGGGGCCGGATGAGGCCAGGAGCGTGGGCGGACCGCTGTGCCACTGCATGGGATCGTCGTCGCCAACGCTGTAATCACCGTGAACGATGCGGTTTCTCAAGTGGGTGTCGACACCCGGACGCTTCCCGTCGATCCGGCCCGTACCCTTTGTGCCGAAGAGGTAGGCCTGGTTCGGTCCGCCCGCTCCGTGAGACGCGATACCGCTGCGGCCTGCCGATATGGAGGCCACCCTGCCCGACCGGTCTACGAGCGTCAGCGTCCCGAAGTCGTCCGCGCCGCGTGCGGCATGCTCCGGAAAGAAATAGGCGCCGCCCTGGCCGTACACTTCCGCGATGGGTTCGAAACACTGCTGCACCAGGGCCACGGCGTAGGCGCCGACGGTCAGAATCTCGCGCTTGATGTCCGGGAACTTCCATCTCCCCGGCGGCAGGAAATCTGTTTTCACCGGGGGCTTCGAGATGGACCGGGGAATCCCTTTCGCAAAAAGGATATCGACGTGCATCGCCGTCAACTCGCCGAGAAAATCCGTACTGATCATCCTTCGGCACTGGTTGACAAGATCGTTGTAAACGTAACTGGGAAGGATGGTTGAGACACCTGATCCATCCACGGCTTCGACGACGGCGTTGCACTCGTCCATGTCGGCGCCGATGAACTTGTCGATCCACAGGTGCTTCCCCGCGTCCGCGGCCATCATAGCGATCTTGGCGCGCCGCTCAATCTCGTGACCGATGCTCACGATGTCCACTTCGGACCGCCGCACGGCCGCCTCGATGCCCTGGTGATAGGGCACGCCCAGCCGGTCGGCCCAGGACCGGTTCAGCGGCTCGAGATATGGATCGATGTCCTTGTCGTCCGCAACCCCGACGATCCGGATGCGGGGATGATCCACGAAGGCGGGAACGAAGCTGCTCTGGTGGCTGTGCCTGCTGAAACTCACCAGCAGCACCCCATATGTCCGGTAAGCCATGGGAACTCCGTATGAAGCGGAAAAGATGTGAACTCCCAAAATAAAAGCCGTCTATGGCGGTGACAATGAAAACAGGACTTAAGGGACCGGCCGCTGCTTACTTTCCCTACTTTTACTTGTATCACCGCCACGGCTCAGTAGATTGAACCTGTCTCCCGGATTTAGCCGTTTACATTCAACGTCAACTCGACTTCGGAGAAAGAGGTACGCCATGGATGCCGTCCTGCGCGCGATTTCCGATTTCATGTGGGGCCCCTGGACGATCGGTGTGCTCGCCGTCCTGGGTCTCATGCTCACCGTGGCCAGCAGGGGAGTCCAGTTCCGGAAGTTCGGTACGGCCGTCGGCCTGGTCATGCGGGGCGCCCTGCGGCGGGACAAGGGCGAGCAGGATTCAGGCGACATATCGCCGTTCCAGGCGCTGACCACCGCCATGGCGGCGACCATCGGCAACGGCAACATCGCCGGCGTGGCCACGGCCATCGCCGTCGGAGGCCCGGGCGCGGCCTTCTGGATGGCGGCCATGGCGCCCCTGGGCATGGCGACGAAGTATGCCGAGACCGTGCTGGCGCTGAGGTACCGGGGGAAGACCCGGGACGGCCTCATGCTCGGCGGTCCCATGTCCTACCTGAAGGAAGGCCTGAACCTGCCCACCATCGGCGCCATATTCGCCCTTTGCGCCACGCTGGGCGGACTGGGTGGCGGCAACATCGGCCAGGCGAATTCCATCGCCCTCGTGATGAGCACCCAGTTCGACGTGGCCAAGTGGATCACCGGTCTCCTGCTGACCGTCATCCTGGCCGTGGTCATCATCGGCGGGATCAAGCGTATCGGCCTCGTCGCCGAAAGGCTCGTACCCACCATGGTGGTCGTCTACGCCGTCAGCGTGTGTTACGTTGTATTCACGCACATCGAAGCCCTGCCGGCGGCCCTGTGGCTGATCGTGGAGAGCGCCTTCACCCCGGTGGCGGCGATCGGAGGATTCGCAGGAGCCACGATCGCACGTACGGTTCAGTACGGCATCCGCAGGGGCGTCATATCCAGCGAGGCCGGTCTCGGCAGCGCGGGAATCGCCCACAGCGCCGCCCGGACGACCAACCCGATGCGGCAGGGCTACATTTCCATGATCGGGGTCTTCATCGACACGATAATCGTCTGCTCCATGACCGCGGTTACCGTAGTCATCGCCGGCGTGTGGCACAACGGCGAAATCAGCACCGCCCTCGTGGCTTCCGCGCTCAACACCTCGATCCCCTTCGGCGGCGTCATCGTCGCGCTCTGCTCGCTCATGTTCGGTTTCACCACCATGGTCACGTGGTCCTACTATGCCGAACAGGGCCTCCGGTTCGTGACGGATTCCCGGGGCGTGGTCTGGGGCATCCGCATCGCCTGGTGCGCGGCCGCATTTTTCGGGGCCGTTTACGAAGCGCGGGTTATCTGGGACCTGGGCGATATCATGGTCGCCTGCATGATGTTTCCCAACCTGGTGGGATTGATCGGTCTGACCCGGGAGATTCGCGTGGTATCCGCCGGCGAACGGACTGCCGGGGCTGCTTGACGGAGTCCCGATTTACGGGTATATTACCGGCGGATCGGATCGGTGTGAAAAAAAAACCGAACCTTTTTCCTCCCCCGGTCCTCTGAATATAGTAGCATGCGTGAAGCGGAGCGTTCGCTTCCACGCTTCAGGAGTGAATGAACCCCAATGGCAGGTGCTTAAGGCATGGCGCATACAGCGGACGGAATCATCATTGAAAGCGTGCTGAACGGCTGCGCGGACGACTTCGAGCAGCTGGTCAAGCGGTACGACCGCGAGATCCGGCGCGTAGTCGGATCCATGGTGAGAAACCGCCAGGATGCCCAGGACATCGTTCAGGACGTCTGGATCTCCGCTTATCAGCGGCTGTCGTCCCTCCGCGACCGCGACCGATTTCTCCAGTGGCTGCGTGTCATTGCCCGCAATCGGTGCCTTGCTCACGTGGGCGAACTGAGGAACCGGGGCGAGGAATTGCCGGAGCTCGAACCCGGGCAATACGCCTGGCCGGGAGACGAACACCTGAAACGGGCAAACAGCCGCAAGGTACGGCACGGGGTGAATGCCCTTTCGAAAGCGCTCAGGCGTACGGTGGCGATGTACTATTTTACCGGCTATTCCTGTGACGAGGTCAGCATGAGAATGGACGTCCCCGTGGGCACCGTCAAACGCAGGCTGTCGGAAGCGCGAAGCAAGCTTCGCAACATGTTCAGGAACTGGTCCCGTAATCCATTCGAAGGTAGCCTGGACCTTCGCCACCTTATCGTAGCCGCGCCGATCTGCTCCGGGTTCTGAATCCAACCCGTCGAACGAACCGAGGTCTTCCAGACGCATGTCCCAACCGCCCAACGAACGGCAACAGCCCCCACCCCGAAACGAACGACAGCCACAGCCGGACAAGTCGAAGAAGAACCGCTCGATCCTTATCTGGCTCGTGCTCTTCCTATTCTTCCTGATGGCCGCGCAGTTCCTTCCCCAGCGGGGCGATAGCTCGATTACGGTTTCCTACACGCAGTTCCAGCAGTTTCTCGAAGCCGACAATATCGAGCAGGTCACCATCACCGAGAAATTGATAACCGGCCGGCTCCGTCAGGATTCATCGACGATGATCGAGGGCACGAACCAGAGCCTGCGTGACTTCAAGGTATACATCCCCTTTGACGATCCGGACCTTGTGGCCGATCTCATGGCCAGGAACGTCATGGTGACGGCCGATCCGGAGTCCACCAACTGGGTCGGCTACCTCATCGCCGCCCTGCCCTGGCTGTTGTTGATCGGGTTCTGGATTTTCATTCTGCGACAGATGCAGTCGGGGCAGCGCGGCATGTTCTCCTTCGGCAAGAGCCGGGCCAAGATGATCGTCGAAGACCGGCCCTCCATCACCTTCGCCGACGTGGCGGGGGTGCTCGAAGCCAAGCGCGACCTGCAGGAAATCGTGGAATTCCTGAAGAATCCGGACAAGTTCCACGCCCTGGGCGGACGCATACCGAAAGGCGCGCTGCTGCTGGGCCCCCCGGGTACCGGCAAGACCCTGCTGGCCAAGGCTGTGGCCGGCGAGGCGGGCGTGCCCTTCTTCAGCATGAGCGGATCAGACTTCGTCGAGATGTTCGTGGGGGTCGGCGCCTCCCGCGTGCGCGATCTCTTCGACCAGGCACGCCAGAATGCCCCGTGCATCATCTTCATCGATGAAATCGACGCCATCGGCCGTCACCGCGGCGCCGGCCTCGGTGGCGGGCACGACGAGCGGGAACAAACCCTGAACCAGTTGCTGGTGGGGCTGGACGGCTTCGAAAAGACGGATTCCATCATCGTGATCGGCGCAACCAACCGGCCGGACGTGCTCGACCCCGCCCTGCTCCGTCCCGGCCGCTTCGACCGCCATATCGTCGTCGACCGGCCCGATGTGGTGGGTCGGGAAAAGATCCTTGAGATCCATGTGAAGAGCCGCAAAATCCCGCTCGACGACTCGGTCAAGCTCGACGTGCTGGCCAAGGGCGTGCCCGGGATGGTCGGGGCGGACCTGGCTAACATGGTGAACGAAGCCGCCCTGATCGCCGCGCGGTACGACCACACCTCCGTGACGAACGAAGATTTCGAAGAGGCGAAAGAGAAGATGATGATGGGCTCGAAGCGGCATCTCGTGATCAGCGAAAAGGAGCGGAAAGTCGTGGCCTACCACGAGGCCGGCCATGCCCTCGCCTTCGAACTCATCGAAGAAATCGACCCACTGCACAAGGTGACGATCCTGCCGCAGGGCCGCGGTTTGGGCGTGACTATTTCCCTGCCGGAGGAGCGCTACCTGCAGTCCCGCTCGTACTGCCTGGGTACGATGGCCGCGGCGCTGGGAGGCCGCGCGGCCGAGCAGATCGTCTTCGGGGAGGTCACCTCCGGCGCGCAGAGCGATATCGAGCAGGTCACCCGGATCAGCAGACACATGGTATGCGACTGGGGGATGAGCGAGGAAATCGGGGCCACGGCCCTGGGCGAGAAGGAGCACGAGGTCTTCCTGGGCCGGGATATCGCCCACCAGCCGAACTACAGTGAAACAACCGCCCACCGGATCGACCAGGAGATCCAGCGGTTCGTGTCCGAAGCCGGAGACCGGGTGGAGAAACTGCTCAGGGACTACGAACCCCAGCTTCATCTCGTGGCCAAGGCCCTGTTGGAGCACGATACGCTCATAAGGGATGAAGTGGCAAAGCTCATATATGGGCAGGACGCATTCGAGGCGATGGAACAGGAGCGCGAAAGACTTGCCGCCGAGGCTGCGGAGGCTGAGCAGGCCGCTGAGGCTGCGAAGGCCGCCGAGGCTGCGAAGGCCGCCGAGGCTGCGAAGGCCGCGGAGGCTGAGCAGGCCGCCGAGACCGAAGAGTCTACCAAGGCCTCGGAGTCTGGGCAGGCCGCAGAATCAGTGCAATCCCCGGAA
>JAPOOT010000121.1 GCA_026713285.1 Gemmatimonadota bacterium
CCGAAGCGAAGGGGCCGAGGTGGATTTCCGCCTGGCGGACCACGACGAGCAGCTCAGCGTATTCACCACGCGGCCGGACACGCTCTGGGGCGCCACCTATATGGTCCTCGCGCCGGAACACCCGCTGGTTGACGTCGTAACCACGGAAAAACAGCGCGCGGACGTCAAGGAGTACGTCAGGGAGAGCGGTCGAAAGACGGCTATCGAACGCGAGGACGTCACCCGCGAAAAGACCGGTGTGTTCACGGGCGGCTACGCGGTCAACCCGGTGAACGACGCCAGGATACCGATCTGGATTTCCGATTACGTGCTGATGACGTACGGGACGGGCGCCATCATGGCCGTGCCGGCCCATGACAGCCGTGACTTCGAGTTCGCCAGGGCTTTCGATCTGCCGATCGTCCAGGTGATCGGCGGAGCGGAAGACAGGACGAATGGACACGACGGCGCCACCGGCCTGGAGGAGGCCTATGCCGGCGAAGGGACCATGATCAACAGCGGGCCCTTCGACGGGACACACAGCACCGTGGGCGTGCGTACGGTCACCGACTGGCTGGAAGATAGCGGTATTGGCAGGCGCCAGGTCAACTACCGGCTGCGGGACTGGTGCATCAGCCGCCAGCGTTACTGGGGACCGCCCATTCCCATGATACACTGCGGCGACTGCGGCGTGGTGCCCGTTCCGGAAGACCAGTTGCCCGTCGTACTGCCCCACGAGGAGGATTTCAAGCCGGACGGTACGGGACGCAGTCCGCTGGCGCGCGATCCGTCCTTTTTGAATACCACCTGTCCCGAGTGCGGCGGCCCCGCAACCCGGGAAACCGACGTAAACGACAACTTCCTCGATTCGGCGTGGTACTTCTTCCGCTATCCCAGTACGGAACGGGAGGACGTGGTTTTCGACCCGGAGACCACAGAGCGATGGCTGCCCGTGGACATGTATATCGGGGGCAACGAGCACGCGGTGCTGCACCTCATGTACACCCGGTTCATCACCATGGCGCTGCATGACATCGGACTCATTTCCTTCTCCGAGCCTTTCAAGAAGTTCCGCGCCCACGGGACCATCATCCGGAACGGCGCGAAGATGAGCAAGTCCAAGGGCAACGTCATCAATCCCGACGAGTACCTGGACGATTACGGGGCCGATACCTTCCGCACCTACCTCATGTTCCTGGGGCCTTTCCAGGTGGGCGGCGATTTCCAGGACGCGGGCATCAACGGCGTGCGCAGGTTCTATGACCGTCTGTGGCGTTACGTCACAGGTACCGATTTCAGCGCAGCCCCGGTGGCAGACCCCGAACTGCTCGCGTTGCTGCACGGCAGGACCCGCGATGTCACAGAGGACATGAAGACGTTCCAGTACAACACGGCCATCGCGCGCCTCATGGAGCTGCTCAACGGCCTGCAGAACGCGCAGGTACATCATCGCGACGCCGTCTGCACGCTGCTCCAGTTGGCCGCGCCTTTCGCGCCGTTTATCACCCAGGAACTGTGGGCGCGCATGGACCGTGAGGGCATGATCTGCGTCGCGCCCTGGCCGGAGTATGATCCGTCCCTGATCGTATCAGCCACGATCGAATACGTCATCCAGATCAACGGCCGGGTACGCGACAGGCTCGAATTGCCGCCCGGGAGGTCCCGCGAGGAAATCGAGCAGGCCGCCTTCGCCAGCGAACGCGTGCGTCTTTGGACGGACGGCAAGGAATCGATCCGGAACATCTTCGTGCCGGACAAGCTGCTCAATATCGTGGTCAAGGGGTAGGTTCGTCCGGAGGGTGCTCCCACCAACGGCCGCACCCGCACCCGCACCTTTTCCATTCCTCGTAGCTACGCCATGTCCCCACCGCGTGTTTCCATCCTGATGCCGGTATACAATGCCGCCGGAACGCTTCCCGAAGCATTGAAAAGCATCACCGGGCAGACGCTGGCCGATTTCGAGGTCATCGCGGTCGACGACGGTTCGGACGACGACAGCGGGATGATCCTGGAGGCCTGGCGGCGTGGGGACCGGAGAATCAAGCCGGTCAACGCCGGCCGCGTCGGGCTGGTCGAGGCCTTGAACCGCGGATTGTCGGTATGCGAAGGAAGGTATGTCGCCCGCATGGACGCCGACGACCGAATGCACCCAAGTCGCCTTGCCAGGCAGGCGGAGTTGCTGGAATCCAGACCGGATATCAGCGTGGCGGGGTCGCTCGTGGAAACCTTCGCCGACGGGTCGGTGGGCGAGGGCATGAAGATCTACGAAGCCTGGTTGAACAGCCTTGTCGAGCCCGAAGACATCGCCCGCGAGATATTCATTGAAAGCCCTGTCGCCCACCCGTCGGCCATGGTGCGCCGCGATGATTTCGTGAAGCTCGGAGGATACCGGGATCTCGGCTGGCCGGAGGATTACGACCTGTGGCTTCGCTGCCACGCCGCGGGCCTGCGGTTCGCCAAGGTACCGGAGGTCCTGTTATACTGGCGGGAGCACGACGGGCGGCTGACGAGAACGGACGCCAGGTACTCCGTGGAGAACTTCCTCCGCGTCAAGGCCCGGTTTCTCATCGACGGTCCCCTCGACGGCCGGGACGGCCTGATCGTGTGGGGCGCGGGCCAGACCGGCCGCAGGCTGTCGAAGCACCTGGTACGCATGGGCCGCACGGTAGACGCCTTCGTGGATATTTCTCCCCGTAAGATCGGCGGCATACTGCGGGGCGCGCCGGTGATCGGTCCCGACCGACTGTTGGACGCCTGGTCCCGCCATAGTCGTCCAATGCTCGTCGTCGCCGTTTCCTCCCGGGGCGCGCGGAAGCTGATTCGCCAGGCGCTCCACGACATGGGACTGGCCGAAGTGGACGACTACCTGTGCGCGGCGTAAATCGAGCAGTTCCCGGCAAGTCCCGTCAACCGGCTCGATCCATTGCGCTTACGATTATATTGTCATGTTACCTCCGGCGCATTAAATTGATTGAATTACAGGATCGAATTCCCGGTATATTACTATTACAGACCGCGAAGGCTCATGGTTTGATTTGCATTCCGGGAACTTCACCGCAGCCTGCACACTCAATCCATCAAGGAGTTTATCATGGCAGACAGGGCTGAAACCACGATGGAAGCCCCTTCCGGATTCTCGCGGCGGGGCTTCATCAAAGGCATTTTGGCAGGCGCGGGCGCTGTTTCGCTGGGAAGTTACGAGGCGGTGGCGCAGATGATCTCCGGTCCCAATGCGCGGCCCGTGCGCGGCTGGGGCGTACCCGAAGGCCTCGTCCGTCTGAGCGGCAACGAAATGCCGATCGGACCGTCGCCGCGGGCGGTGGAAGCCGTACTGGAGAACGTGTATTCGTTCAACCGGTACAACCGGAACAGGGACATCTACGCCAGGATCGCCGAGCGGCACGGACTGCCCGTGGTGGAGTGGGCTCCCAATTCTTTCACGCCGCCCGGCGCCTGGGTTACCCTCGGCTGCGGATCGTCGGAGGTGCTTTATGCCGTCGCTTCCGCCTATCTGCGGGACGGGGCCGAGATGGTGGAGGCGACGCCCGGTTACGCCGGCGTCTTTCGTGTCGCGGAACCTAATGGCGGTACGGTGAAGTGGGTTCCGCTGGCCAGCGGCTTCCAGCAGGATCTCGATGCGATGAAGGCCGCCATTACCGAGAACACCAGGGTGGTGGTCATAACGAATCCGGGCAACCCGACGGGCGTGCTCGTACCCTCGGACGCCGTGAAGAAGTTCGTCCAGGAAGTTCCCTCCGACGTGATCGTATTCGTCGACGAGGCCTATATCGAGTTCTCGAAGAATCCCGAAGATCGGATTGGCGCTGCGCCGCTGATTCTGGACCACCCGAACGTGATCGTTGCCCGTACATTTTCCAAGATCATGGGCATGGCGGGGTTGGGCGTCGGCTACGGCCTGGCACGTCCCGAGGTCATCGAGAAGTTGAATCAGAACAAGGGCGGCCGGCCCAGTATGCTGTCGACCAACGCGGCGGCGGCGGGAATGGAAGATCACGACTACCAGGACCGGGCGCGAAAGGTGACGTGGGATGGACAGGAGTACTTCTCCAGCCAGTTCGACGAGATGGGGATCGACTACGTCCCCAGCCAGTCCAGCTTCATGCTCATCAACGTGCACAAGGACGCGGACGAAGTCGTCCGCAAGCTTCGGGAAGAGTACAACGTGATGGTCGGCAACGGAAAGCGCCGCTGGGAAATGGACACCTGGCTCAGGGTGACCGCGGGCCTGCAGGAGGAGAACGAGGCCTTCATGGCGGCACTCAAGAAGGTGCTGGTAAGCAGCTGATCATTCGCGAGAGCGTATCGAGCATCTGATCAAAGGATGGCGTTATGTCGAATATGATAAAGGCGGTGAATCTGGGAGCATCCGGGTTCACGAGAAGGAAGTTTCTAACGGGGCTTGCGATCGGGGCCGGGGCGGCTTCCCTGGGAAGTTACGAAGCCGTGGCCCAGATGGTGGCGGGCCCGCGTGCGCGGCCCGTCCGCGGTTGGGGTGTACCCGAGGGGTTAGTCCGGCTGAGCAGCAACGAGAACCCGATCGGTCCGTCGCCCCGCGCCGTCGAGGCCATTATGCAGTACGTCTACAAGTTCAACCGGTACTACCGGGGCCGGGGTCTCTACGGCCAGATCGCGGAACGGCACGGATTGCCGGTCGTCATTCCTTCCAACAACTCCTCTGAAGGGCCGGAACCGTGGGTCACCCTCGGATGCGGATCGTCCGAGATACTCTTTGCCATCGCGTCGGCCTACCTGCGTGACGGCGGACAGATGATCGAGGCCGCGCCCGGTTACGGCGGCGTGGTACGTACGGCCCGGAATTACGGCGCCAGTGCGCGCCTGGTACGCACAACCCGGGATTTCCACCAGGACCTCGATGCCATGAAGGCGGCCGTCACAGAGAATACGCGAGTCGTGGTCGTAACCTCTCCGGGAAATCCGACAGGGATCATCGCGCCTTTCGAAGACCTCAAGAAATTCGTGAGCGGGATTCCGTCCGACGTCATGGTCTTCGTGGACGAGGCCTATATCGAGTTCGCCCGAAATCCGCAGGACCGCATCGGCGCGGCCCCGCTGATCCTTGACTATGAGAACGTCATCGTGACCCGTACTTTTTCCAAGATCATGGGTATGGCCGGCCTGCGTATCGGCTACGGCCTGGCGCGGCCCCATGTTATTGAAAAGCTCGAGGACAACAAGGGCGGCCGGGTCAGTTCGCTCTCGGTGGTCGCCGCGGAAGCCTGCATAGAGGATGGAGACTACCAGGACCGTGCACGGAAGGCCGCGTGGGCCGGGCATGACTATTTCGCCGGCCAGTTCGAAGAGATGGGACTCGAGTACGTACCCAGCCAGTCGAGTTTCATGCTGGTCAACGTGCGCAAGGACGCGGATGAAGTTACCCGCAAACTGTTCGAAGAGTACAACGTACTCGTCGGCAACGGCAAGCGGCGCTGGCGGATGGATAACTGGCTGCGAGTCACCTCCGGCCTGCAGGCGGAAAACGAGGCCTTCATCGCCGCGCTCAAGAAGGTGCTGGTGAGCAGCTGAGAAGAAGGGCCAAGTGGCCGCGAAGCTGCTCGCACCGCGCAGCCTCTCGCACCGCGGAGCCTCTCGCACCGCGGAGCCTCTCGCACCGCGACGCCTCTCGCATTGAACCGTAACTGATGTGTGACAGTACTAAAAAGGGGAGCCGGTCCTTTTCAGGGCCGGCTTTCTGCTTTCAGGCTTTCGTCCCGGCGAAGGAGGGCAGCGAGTATTTCATCCGCTTTTTTCTTCACCCTGATCACAGAGCGGCGCTTGACCTGTTCGTAGCCGCGGATCTCGTCGGGCAGCCGCAGCAGTTCCGAGACTTCAGGGTAGTTCTCCGCGGTGAGCAAGTCGAGTGCCTGGGACAACAACGATTCATACCAGGTCACGAGTTCCCGTTCCTCCCGCCGCGCCGCGGTATATCCGAAGGGATCGAATCGGGTTCCCCGCAGCCGCTTGAACCGCGCCATAGCCCGAAGCATCGGCCTGAACCAGGGCCCCAGCCGGAGTTTACGGTCGAGTCCCCAGGCTCGCAACAGCGGCGGGTGAAGATGGTAAGATACCTTGACCGGACCGTCGAAACGGTCGGCGACGCCGGTTTCGGTCGGGTCCGTCAGCAGCCGGGCCACCTCGTACTCGTCCTTGTAGGCCATGAGCTTGTGCAACATGAACGCAGCGTGCGTTGTGAGCAGGTATCCGCGGTCCGATCCCCCTGTCCGTTTATCGGCATCGAAGATCCGTTCAATCAAGTCGACGAACCGTTCGGCGAGTGTCGTGTCCTGGTATGCGATCAGTTCGGCCACGCGAGTCACCCATGACCTTCGGAAGGATTCCTCGGCAACGGGTATCCGGTCGATCAGCGCTTTGTAGATTCGTGCCGGCTTGCGGCCGAGTCGGCGCTCGTAACGCTGTATCAGGGTTTCGGAATCGGGTTCGGGCACCGCCACGGCTTCGTCCAGCCGGGACGGGTCGAGAACGGCCATGCGCCCCCACCGGAACGCCTGGAGATTGGCGTCGACCGCCTGTCCGTTCAACCGGATGGCGCGTTCGATACTTCCGCCCCGCAGGGGGATGTATCCGGCCTGGTAGGCTGCGCCCAGGAGAAACACGTTCGCCACGATGTGGTTGCCGAAGAGCTTCATCGCGTAGTCCTGCGCATCGATGTAGACATTGTTCTTCGACCGGGTGTGGCGGTCGATAAGCGCTTCCATGGCCGGGACGTCAGCGCCGGGCACCTGGGGATCGTACACCATCTGTGCGGTCGGGACGCCGGAACGGCTCACCACGGCGACGGTTCTGTCCGAGGAGGCGATCTGCAGATTCAGGGGATTCACCGCACCCGCGATATCCGCCGCCAGATAGAGGTCGCACCGGCCGGCCGCGATGAAACTGGACGGAGGAATTTCCCTGTCCCCCAGCACGATGGGCGATTCCACCGGACCGCCCTTCTGCGCCAGTCCGGTGCGGTTCATTTCACTCACCTTCTTCCCGTCAAAAAGTGCCGCGAAGGCGAGCAGGTGGGCCGCGGTCACGACGCCGGTGCCCCCGATCCCAATGAGATGCATGGCGTATTGGCCCGCTATGGCCGCTTTGCGCGCAGGCTCTTCGAGGTCGGTTTCGCCGAGTACCGGGCATTCCGTTTTCACGGGCCTGCTGTCCCCGACCGGTTCGACGGAGATAAATGAGGGACAGTCGCCCTTGAGGCAGGAGAGGTCCTGGTTGCACGCCGACTGGAGTATGGCGGTCTTGGGTCCGAACTCGGTCTGCCTGGGCTCGAGCGCAAGACACATGGACTGCTGTCCGCAGTCGCCGCACCCTTCGCACACCCGTTCGTGGATGTAGACGTACCGGTCCGGGGCAAGGTCCTGACGCTTGCGGCGTCTGCGGTATTCCGTGGCGCATTCCTGGTCGTAGATCAGCACCTTTACGCCCGGCTTCCGGGAAAGGCTTTCCTGGGCGGACTGGAGCCGGTCCCGTGGTTCGAGCAGGAGGTTCTGACCCGGATTCACCGCGGCCCGGGCGCGCTTGAGCGACACCCGCTCCGGGAATTTGCTGACGACCGTGACATCGCTCACGCCCATGCCCAGGAGTATGAGCGTGAAATCGTCCAGCGTCGGCTGTCCCGTGATGTCCTGCCCGCCGGTCATGGCCACCACGTGATTCCAGAGGATCTTGTAGGTGATGTTGGCTCCATGGGATATGGAACTGAATAACGTGATCAATCCGCTGTGCAGCACGGTGCCGTCACCGATATTCTGAAACAGGTGATCGTTCCCGTTGAAGGGGAACATCCCGTTGTAGATGGCGCCGCCCAGTCCCATGGTGGGGATGTACCGGACGCCTCTGCCGTCCGCCTCGATATAAGCGTCCAGGGAGGAGCAGCCGATCTCGCCGCCTGCGACTTCCCCGGAAGGCGCCCGGGCCGATACGCTGTGCGGACAACCCGGACAGTAATGGGCGGTCCGGCGCAGGAAGGTGCCGGGATCCCTTTCCTCGATGGTTTTCAGTTCCTCCAGGCGGTCGTAAATGGGAGCCGTCGGGAAGATACCCTGCAGTATCGGACCAAGGCGCAGGGTGAGCAGGTCGGGATTCAGTTCTCCGTGGGCGGGCACGAGGCGCCGCCCGCCTGGTCCGCGTTTTCCGTATACGTTGGATACGCCGGTGCCTACGAGTGCCTGGGCTACCGCTTCTTCCACGAAGGGCCCCTTTTCCTCGACGACCAGCACGTTCTGGAATCCGTGGGCGAAATCCCGGATGGTCTGCCGGTTTACCGGGTAGATCACGCCCAGTTTCAGGATCGGTATACGGTCCTCGAGGTGCAGCAGCTTTAGCGCCTGCTTGATATCCGCGTAACTCTTTCCAGTCGCTACAATGCCGAGCGAACTTTCCGACTCGGAATTGTCGACCGTGTCGATCCCGTTCAGCCGTGCGTATTCGCCGGCGATTTCCAGGCGCACGGTGGCAAGCTCTTCTTCGAAGGGAACGGACTGCGTGGAAATGACCACCCGGTGAAAGTGTTTCTCGAAAAGCTGTCCGCCCTGGCCGACCTGGCCGACCGGAGGAAGCAGGACCGCGGGAAGGTCCGGATCGATATCCACCGTCTCCGCACCGTCGCAGATGGGGGTGACGAGTTTAAGACCGCAGAGGACGCCGGCGTACCGGCTCAATGCGAGCGCGTGATGCCCGTAACTGACGACCTCGGAGACCGTCGAAGGGTAGAATACGGGAATGCGCGCATCGCGCAGGGCCTGTTCGCTGCTGGCGGGGTAACCGGAGCTCTTCGCCATGTGATCGTCCCCGGCAAAGAGGACGACGCCGCTGTCCCTGCCCGTCCCCGCGATGTTGGCCAGGCAGAACTCGTCCAGGGCCCATTTTACGCCGTGGGCCTTACCGTACCAGAACCCGTCCACGCCGCCTTCGAACTGGCTGCCATGTACTGCCGCGGCCGCCGTTTTCTCGTTGACCGCCGCCTGGTGCACAAAAGGCGCCGCTTCATTGAGCAGGGACGCCTGCTGGCGAATTTCGAGGTCGAGCCCGCCCAGCGGCGATCCTTCGTAACCGGAGATGAAACTGCTTCTTACGGGGCCGCCGGAATTCAAGTCGCGCCGCTGCTTGTCCAGGAGAAAACGGACGATGGCGTGTATGCCGGTGAGAAAGACCGTCCCCCGTTCTTCGAGATATCGGTCCCGCAGCGATGGTTCTTGGAAGGAGACGTTGGTCACGTAAGGGCCTGCCTGGTCCTGTGACGCCTGAAGTATGGGATCGCACGCGTATAAAACATGGCGATAGTATACCTGACGGACATGGACGTGTCAACCTGCGAGGAGTTGAACCTGACGCCTTGTGAGCGCGGTGAAACGGATTGCCTTGGAACGGTCTGTTCTATAGTTTAACAGTGCAATCAGGGAATCGAAACATCCTTTCGGAAAGGCGTTAAGCCCACATGTCGGAGTTTCTTGCCGCAATACCGTTTTACCCGGCCCTGTACGCTTCGAGCCGCGAGGATGAACAGATTGATATGCTCGTGCTCCATTACACGGACGGTCCGTCGCTGGATGAATGCGTCGCGATCTTCCGGGACCCGGATCGGCGTGTCAGCTGCCACTATATCGTAGGGCTCGACGGCACCCTTTTGCAGATGGTTCGGGACGAAGATTGCGCCTGGCACTGCGGGACGAGTTCCTGGCGGGGACGGGAAGGCTGCAATCGACGGTCACTGGGCATCGAGATCGTGAACTGGGGACGCCTGAAGAAGGAGAACGGAAGCTTCTTCTGCTGGCCCGAGGATTTCAGTACGCCCTATGGCGGACCGTCGCCCATCGCAGCGGAGGGAGACTGGTGGACGCCCTATCCGGCCGGTCAGGTCGAGCAGGTCGTCTCGCTTTCCGGCCACCTCGTCGAACGCTACAAGATCCCGTTGGACAACGTCGTACGTCACAGCGATATCGCGCCGGATCGCAAGATCGATCCCGGTCCGGCCTTTCCCTGGGTGGAATTCAAGGCCAGCATGGCTGGAGTGATTGCCGGACGATGGTAGACGGGTCGTGCAGCTACCCTGTAACAGCCGACACAGATCGAATTTGATTAATTGACCATCCTTCGCGGCACCGCATATGACACTTTCACAGTACCGCATAGGCACTTTCGCAGCACCGCATAGGACACTTTCGTGGCAACGCATATGAAAGAGCGGGCCAATCCAACCAGAGGCGGACGTTCGACCAGTGCGCTGGCACCCGCCGTAAACGCCACGGGCGTGATCCTGCACACCGGTCTGGGACGCGCCGTCATGTCCGAGCATGCGCGGCGGGCCGTGGC
>JAPOOT010000400.1 GCA_026713285.1 Gemmatimonadota bacterium
AAACGGCGGACGCTTTCGGCGACGAGTTCGCGATACCCGGGAGGCACGATTCCTACCAGGCCCTGGCGGAAGCCCCGGATGTCGACGCGATCTACGTGGCCTCCCCGCATCCCATGCACCACGATCACACGCTGCTGTGCCTGAACGCGGACAAGGCCGTGCTTTGTGAGAAACCCTTCGCTCTCAACGCCCGTGAAGCGGAGTCCATGGTTCATTGTGCAAGAGACCGGGGCCTTTTCCTCATGGAGGCCATGTGGACACGGTATCTGCCTGCGATCGCGCAGGTACGCCAGTGGCTCGCCCAGGAAGCGATCGGCGAAGTGCGCTTGATGATGGCCGATTTTGGATTCCGCGCGGGGTTCAACCCGGAAGGCCGGCTGCTGAATCCGGTGCTGGGGGGCGGGGCCCTGCTCGACATAGGTGTCTACATCGTCTCGCTGGCCTCCATGGTCTACGGAGCGCAGCCGACCCGCATCGCGGCGCTCGCGGATATAGGCAAGACCGGCGTGGATGAGCAGACCACCATGGCCTTTCGCTACGGTTCGGGCGCCATGGCCTCCCTGTCCTGCGCGGTCCGGACCGATACGCCCAGGGATGTCCGGATCCTGGGCACAGGGGGCAGCATCCATATTCCGGCGCCCTTCTATGACGCCTGCGCCGTTACGCTGAACGCGGGCGGTGAAGAGCCTGTTACGGCCGAGCCCGACCGAGTTGAGAACGGCTTCAAGTACGAGATCGAGGAAGCGGGCCGGTGCCTGCGGGAAGGACTGCTCGAGAGTCCCGCGCTCCCGTTGGACGAGACCCTGGCCATCATGCGGACCCTGGACGCCGTCCGGGCGGAGATCGGGCTGATATATCCTATGGAGGCATGATTCCTATCGAGCGGAGGCGTGATTCCTTTCGAATAAAGGCATGGTTCCTATCGAGTGGAGGCGTGATTCCTTTCGAGGCCCCGGGTACACTTCATCCCACATTACCGTATCATTGGAAATTAGCAGTAAATGATTGAAATATTGAGGAGTCTCTATGGAATACGGCAATATCACGAATGTAGACAAGCCCGTATCGCGCCTGGTTCAGGGTACGATCATGTTGAGTACCGCCGAAGAAGAGTACAGTTTCGACTTGCTGGACCAGGTGTACGAGGCCGGCATAAACACCTTCGACAGCGGCCATCTTTACGGGGGTGGCGAATGCGAACGCGCGTTGGGCAAGTGGATCGAGGACCGGGGCCTGCGCGACGAGATTGTTGTACTGACCAAGTGCTGCCATATGAATTCCGACCGGGAGCGGGTGACGCCCTACGATATCTCGTCGGACCTGCACGATTCGCTGGCCCGGTTGCGCACGGATTACATCGATCTGTACCTGCTGCATCGGGATGACATACGCATGCCCGTCCGGCCAATCGTGGACCGGCTCAATCACTATATCGGCGCGGGCAACCTCGGCGTAATCGGCGGATCCAACTGGACCCACGACCGGATCGAGCGGGCCAATCTGTACGCCGCGACCAGCGGGCAGCAGCCTTTCACGGTCAGCAGTCCGAATTTCAGCCTGGCCGAACAGGCCGAACCGCCCTGGAGGGGATGCATCAGCATCAGCGGGAAAGACGGCGCCGAAGCGCGTTCGTGGTACCAGGAAAACCAGATGCCGCTCTTTACCTGGTCCAGTATCGCCAGTGGTTTCTTTTCGGGCCGGGTGAACCGGGAGAACTATGACGGGCTGGTCGAGCAGGGCCTCTTCGACGAGAGTTCGGTACGGGCCTACTGCACGGACGACAACTTCGAACGGCTGGACCGCGTCGGACAGCTGGCGGAGGAAAAGGAACGGTCCATCCCCCAGGTTGCTCTGGCCTACGTCCTCGGACAGCCCTTGAATATCTACGCCCTCGTGGGCGCGCGAAACGGCGATGAAATCAGTGCCAACCTGCAGGCATTGCAAACCGATCTCTCCGCGGAAGAGATGGCCTGGTTGAACCTGGAACGACCGGATCGTCCATGACCTGGCGGAAGAACGCGCAGACCGGTGGGGACATGATCATGAACAAGGCCACGAAAACTGCAGCTTTCTGCCTTTGCGGGCTTTTGATGGTAACCTGCGTCCTCTTGCTTGCCGGCCACCCTGAAGCCCAGGTGCGCAACGCCGTGGGCAAGGCGATGCCCGATGATGCGGCGCCGCTGGACCGGCAGGTCTTCCGCTTTCTGAACGACGAACCGACCAACCTGGACATCGGCGTGGCCATCTACGAGGTGGGCGGCATTGTATTCCTCTTCGAACGCCTGACCATGCTGGATCACAACAACCGGGTGATACCGGGCGCCGCGACGGAATGGACGGCCAACGAGGACCAGTCGAAGTGGACCTTCAGCATGCGGCCCGGCGCCCGTTGGAGCGACGGCCGGCCGGTGACGGCCCACGATTTCGAATACAGCTACAAGCGCATGCTGGACCCGGCGTCGGGGAGCGGATACGCCTTTTTCTACTACAACATCAGGGGCGCACGGGAATTCAACACCGGGCAGAACGCCGATCCGAACTCGGTAGGCGTCTACGCGGTGGACGATATGACCCTGGTCATCGAAACCGATGGGCCCTGTCCCTATCTGCCCATGATCGCCGCTTTTTTCACGTCGATTCCAGTACCACGCTGGCAGGTGGAGAAATTCGGCCCCCGCTGGGCGTCCGACGAGAACGTCGTCAGCAATTCATCCTACAAGGTCGATCGCTGGCGTATCGGCGAACGCCTTACGTTGTCGCTCGACGCCTACTACAACGGACCGGTAAAGGGGTTCTTTTCGCAGATCCATTCCATTTTCAAAAACCGGGGCAACACCGGGCTGCTTTCGTACGAAAACGACGAGCTGGACCTGGTGCAGATCGACGTGCGCGATCTCAATCGGGTCGAGGGCGACCCCGTGCTGAGTTCCGAACTGCACAAGTACATGGATTTCAACGCCATCTACCTTTTCTTCCGTACGCGCGAGGGCGTTTTCAACGATCTCAGGGTTCGCCAGGCGATCAGTCACGCCATCGACCGCGACGCGCTGTGCAACATAGTGCTGCGCGGTACGGCCCTGCCAGCGTACACCATGCTTCCGCCCGGTTTTCCGGGTTATTCGGGCGACAGACTGAAAGACGTGCAGCGATTCGATCCGGAACTGGGAAGACGCCAGATGGAGGAGGCTGGATACCCGAACGGCAGGGGGTTCCCGACCGTGGACATCTGGCTTCGGAACGATCCGTACCGGATCATGGCCGCCGAGGCCATATCGGGCATGCTTTCGAACAACCTGGGCCTTAAGGTCGGTGTTCGCAACATGGAACCCCGGGTCTACAGCGATGCCATGGCCCAGTACCGGATCGACCTCAGTCTGATCCCCTTCCAGTACGATTTTCCCGACCCCCACAACCTCCTCGGCATGGTCTGGCACTCACAGCCCGTGGGCGCGGGACGGCATGACTGGATGAACGCGGAGTTCGATCGGCTCGTCGATGAAGCGGCAAGAGAGACCGACGAAAGACGCCGTTTCGAGATGTACAACGAGGCGGAGCAGATCCTGGTCGAAGACGTGGGCGGCGTCTTCCTCTATCACGACTACTTCCTGCATCTCCGCAAACCCTGGCTGGCGGGCTGGAAGAAGGACTCCATGGGCCAGGAACCCTTCTTCATAGACAACTCTACGATCACGGATTTGTATATACGGCGGTAGGGTGTTGCGAAGATTGCATGTAGTTCCTCAATCCTAGCCCAACATATACATATCCGCTTATCTATATGATCAGGACTAAAACCCAGATGCGAGATTAATATCTCGGATTTTAAATGCCCTTCGAATGGAGTAGTAGCGGATAGGTAGAGATCCTTCCAGCTACTCGTAAGCTTGCTAACTGCGATGAACGTACTGATCGATACAAACATACTTATTCCACTAGAGGATACTTCACGTACGCTCGACCCTCCTCTTGCAGAATTGCGGCGATTGTCGGAGCAGAACGGGATTGTTCTGTATTTCCACCCTGTACAAACTGCAGATATACGTCGAGACCAGAATGAAACAAGACGTGAAATCTTACTTTCCCGATTGAGTCAGTACCAATCGATTACTTCCCCTCCATCTCTATCTGCAGATGAATTGCGGCAATATGGTTGGCGGCAATTCAGCGAAAATGATCGGATTGATGTTAACCCGTTTTCATGGACAGTTATCGGTTCAGAATTCATAATGTCTTCTTGAACCTTCTTTCGAAGATTGATGGTGACAGGTAACTGACGAGTGGTTTTGCTAATGACTTTTTGGTCCGCGAGTACAACCGAGAACCAAAGCCTAGACTTCTGGGCACAACTCACGATATCGGATTGTGCCAACGCAGACCTGGAAACCGGGAAAAATCCGAGTCGTTCGTGTGCAGCACCGCGTCGTTTTCCATCGCTAATGCTGCGATATGGGCGTCAGTAATCAAATTACGCCCCCTTTCCTGTGCGGCCAGATTCCGGTTGAAGTAATCCAGATGTCGGTCGCCAGGATTGAGTGGGTGAACGTGCGGACAGCGAAACCAATCTTTTGTGCGGTTCGCCGCATCCAAGGGTGACAAGGGCGATCTTATGACCTGATCGTTAGACATCAATCGGATGAACCCAATGGACACGACCCACGCAATCCCAACGTGCTCTTGTCCACACAACAACCCTTCCCACCAGACTCGTGCAGCGGCGTGTTGAGAAGCACCATCGTTGTAAGCATAGATAAGCAGATTGATGTCCGGAACGATCAAGCGTCTTCTCCGTCCTGCGAACGGAGATAGTGATCGACGTCCTTGTCTTCCAAAAGTTGTTTCATGCTTTTAGGTTCATCCATGCCTTCTTGCAAGTCGCTTTGATTGGGTACCAACTGAAAATCTGATTCCTGCGCTTCAATCGGGTCTCCATCTATTGCTCCGAATCCATTGTCG
>JAPOOT010000423.1 GCA_026713285.1 Gemmatimonadota bacterium
GGTTGAATATCCCCGGTCCGGACCTGAGGGCGGACATGCTGCGCGATGCGCTCGAAGAGATCGGGGCGCGGTACACGGTCGTAGTGAACGGAGCGAGTTCCAGCGCACCTTTCATCGAGGCGCTAAGCGGTCCCGGCCGCGTGATCGTCACGGCGACCAAAAGCGGTGCCGAACGGCTATCCACGGTCTTTCCGGAGCACCTGCTCGCAGCACTGAAAGCGAAGGCGGGGGACCTGGACAAGGACGGACGGATCTCGGTGCTGGAGTCTTTTGTCTACGCGAGGAACAAGACCTCGGAATGGTACGCCGGCCAGGGGCTTCTGGCTACCGAACATCCGCTGCTGGACGACAACGGCGACGGAAGGGGGACCCGGGAACCGGGCCCAGGCGGAACGGATGGGATGCTGGCCGGCAGGGTGTACTTCGGCCGCAGATCGACTGCCGCGGTGAAATCCGGTTCTCCCGAGGAACGGGCGCTGCAGGCCGGCATGGAGGCGTTGCGCTGGCAGATCGATGAGCTCAAAGCCCGCAAGGACCGGGTGGATCCTGGTGAATACACGGCGCGCATGGAGGAGTTGCTGATCGAACTGGCACGGGTGACCAGGCGGCTCAGGACGCTGGAAGGGAATCCGCCGTGACGCGTGCCGTCTTGTCCTTGACGCATGGGCCGGAGCCGTTAACATATTGAGCGGTTGAATCAGCGAGCTGCGACCGTGTACGCGGTCGGTAGACGGCGTCGACACCCATCATGGCGACAAGGGTTGTGCAGTGATGACTGAAATCGTTTCCGTTCGAGGTCGTGAAATCCTGGATTCCAGGGGAAACCCCACGGTCGAGGCCGAGGTGCGGTTATCCTGCGGCGCCTTTGGACGGGCGATCGTGCCTTCTGGGGCTTCGACGGGGGCCCACGAGGCGCACGAGCGCCGCGACGGCGACGGGTCGCGCTACCTGGGCAAGGGCGTGCTTGGCGCCGTTGCCAGCGTCAACGGTGAAATCGCCGCGGCAATGCGCGGCCGGGACGGGACCGACCAGGCCGGGGTGGACCGCGCCTTGATCGAACTCGACGGTTCGGCCAACAAGGACGTCATCGGCGCGAACGCCATCCTCGGCGTGTCGCTGGCGGTGGCCCACGCGGCGGCGGCCGCGGCCGGGCAGCCGTTGTACCAATACCTCGGCGGCGACCAGGCGCGCACGCTCCCCGTCCCCATGATGAACATTCTGAACGGCGGTTCTCACGCCGATAACAATGTCGATCTCCAGGAATTCATGATCATGCCCGTGGGCGCCGCCACCTTCTCCGAAGCGCTACGCATGGGCGCCGAGGTCTTCCACAGTCTGAAGGCGGTGTTGCAGAAGCACGGGTATGCGACGTCCGTCGGCGACGAAGGCGGTTTCGCCCCGAATCTTTCATCGAACTCAGCGGCGGTCGAGATGCTGATGTCGGGCATTGCCGACGCCGGATACGACCCGGGCGACGACGTGGCGATCGCCCTCGACGCGGCGGCTTCGGAATTCCACGGGCAGGGGGTCTACAGGCTGGAAGCGGAATCAACGCCCGAAAAAACCGCGCAGGAGTTGATCGACATGTATGCGGACCTGGCCGGCAGGTATCCCGTGGTGTCCATAGAAGACGGCTTGGCGGAGGACGACTGGAACGGATGGAAGGAGCTGACCGAACGGCTCGGCGACGAAGTGCAGCTCGTCGGCGACGATCTCTTCGTGACGAACACCGGCCGGCTTGAAAGCGGCATCCGCAACGGCGTCGCAAACAGTATTCTGATCAAGATCAACCAGATAGGCACGCTGACGGAGACCTTCGAAGCCATCGACATGGCGCATTCATCGGGATACACGGCGGTGATCTCCCACCGTTCCGGGGAGACGGAAGACACGACGATCGCGGACATCGCAGTTGCGAAATCGGCCGGCCAGATCAAGACCGGTTCACTTTGCCGTTCCGAGCGTACCGCGAAATACAACCAGCTCCTGCGGATCGAAGAATCGCTCGGTGACAGGGCCAGGTACGCGGGCCGTTCCATCCTGCGCCGAGTTCCCTGAGCGGAGCGCTTCCCATGGCCGATACGAGGCCTGTTAAATCCGGCGCCTCCGGGGCGTCCGAGACCAGGCGGCGCATGCGAACCAGAAAAAGAATCCGTTTGAGGTGGATTATCCTCGGCGTGATAGCCATCGTGTTCGGATATATCTATATCGGTGGCAGTTACGGCTGGTACAACATGTGGAAACTCAGGCAACAGAGATCCCAGTTGCAAACCGACTTGAAGGAACTGGATGCCCGGAACCGGGTTCTGACCGACGAACTGGAACTGCTCGAGGGCGATGCCGAGGCGGATGAGCGGACGCGCTTCGAGCTGGAAAGACTGGCCCGGGAGGAACACGGAATGGTCCGGGAAGACGAGTTGATTTACAGGTTCCCCGAGGAAGCAAAGGATACCACCGAAGCCGGTGCGCCGGAACCCGGCCCCTGAAGCGGCTTTTCCCTCCGGGACCTCCCCCATGGCCATACAATCCTCGGAAGCCATCGTGCTGAACCGGATCCCGCTGGGGGATACCAGTCTCCTGGTCACGGTCTACGCGCGGGCGTTCGGCAAGGTAAAACTCGTGGCCCGCGGAGCGCGCCGCTCGAAGCGGGGGACGGCGTCTTTACTGCAACCTTACCAGGTGATCACGGTATATTTCAACCACCGCACAAACCGCGAATTGCAGCAACTTTCGAAAGTCGAGGCGGGACCGTACTTCAGGCAGATCGGAGAAGACCTCACGAAGGTGGCTTATGCCAGCGCAGTTTGTGAACTGGTGAACAGGCTGGTCCTGGGCGAAGAACCCGGCGAAGCGCTCTTCGGGCTGATCTTTCGCACGCTGGAAGCGATCGACCGGCAGTCCGCGGAATCGTGCGAAATGCTGTTCTGGCGCTTTCAGATCGAATTCGCCGATGTCTACGGCACCGGACCCGAGTTCACATCCTGCCTGGGATGCGGTGAGCGCCCGGAGGAAACGTCGGTCTGCTTCAGTCCGGCCCTGGGCGGGATTCTGTGCCGCGACTGCCAGGCGCAGGACGGCGAGGCGATGCGGATCTCCCTGGGTACCGCGCGGCTGTTGTCCCGCGTGCGCGAGTTGACGCTGGAAAATCTGACGAGACTGAAACCCGTGAGGACGTCGCGGCGGGAGATTCAGCGCGCAATCCGCGCCTTCTACCTGTTTCAGATGGACGACGGACGGGAGTTGAAATCACTGAAATTCCTGGAGTCGATCGAGGAAGACAGTCGGGAGCGCCGGCAATGAAGAAGCACGGAACCGGGTACGACGCGGTAACCTGGGGCGAAGGTTTTCTGCGCCTTACCCCGATGGGGCGGGAACGATTCGAGCAGGCCTCGGGGTTCGACGTTACCGTGGCCGGCGGCGCCCTGGAGACGGCGGTCGGACTCGCAAGGCTTGGCCTCCGGACGGCCTGGCTTTCGGTCGTGGGCGACACGCCCCTGGGCATGAAGCTGGTCAACAAGGTCCGGGAGCATGGGGTGGACACGGATCGCGTGGCCCGGTTGCCTGGAGGACGCACCGGGCTGTGTTACGCCGAGACGGGCAGCGCGCCGAGGCCGGCCCGGACCTGGTACGACATGGACGATACCGCCTTCCGTTCAACCCGATCGGGCACGGAGGACTGGCCTTCCGATCGCGAAACGGCCGTCCTGCACCTGGACCTCACGGCGCCCATGCTCGATGCCGTCAACGCCGCCAGACTGGAAGCCGCCCTCGAATGCGCCCGGGCCGCGAACAACCCGGTCAGCCTCCTGTTGGACGTACCGGGCGGGGAGCGCCTCGACGATGAAGTAGTAAAGCGGGTAGTCGATGTCGTGGATGCCGCGGAAATCCTCATGTTGACGCGACGTTCCCTCGAGACGATCTGGGGGTTCGAAGGGCCGCTGGCCACGGCGGTCGATCTGGCACGGACCCGTTTCGGCGCGAAGCACACGGTGGTCGTGGATCACCGTCTCCCCGCGGCCGGCGTGGCGACCTGGAGTGGCATCGCGGTTTCCCCCACCGGCGAGGCGTTCGAAGACCGTATAGACGGGATCAGGGTGATCGACACCGACGGCGCGCTGGGCGCCTTCGCGGCAGGTTGTCTCCTCGGTTTACAGGAGGACTGCACCCGTTCCGCCTTGCGATACGGCAGTGCCGCCGCCGCCCTGGCCTGTTCCGTACCCGGACCTATAAACTGGTTCACCAGGGAGGACCTGGAATTGCAGATCGAAGGAACCGGATCGAGGCTTCAGCGTTAGATCGATACGGATCAGTCCCGGCCGGGTGCCGGGATTTTGTTTTTTTCGTGACTCAAATCGAAGGAAAAGTGCATCCGGATTGTAGGTATTAAGATAGCGTCAATGTACCCGAGGTAATTTCGATTGCAGAAACCATGGACGACTCGATAATCACAACAGGTCATTTCGACCGTCCGCCCCGGGCTCAAACCCATAAGAGGAGGCAGGAAGATGGCAGGAAGATTCCTTATCATGCGGTCCATCACGCGTCCCAAGCCCTTCGTCACTGACGCGGGCACGCCGATCTCGTCTCCGGAGTGTTGTTGGCGCAATCCCTGACATACCAATCTGGTCAGGGAAACTGACGCACGTCCTCCGGAGCCGCGAGACCCACGTCAAGCGGTGTTTTTTTTTCTTGAGCGAACTCAACCGGAGGTAGAATCACTTCATGTATAATCCTGAATTCTGGGAAATCCGATTGGAACAGATTGATCTGGAGCAGTTTCCCAATGAAGCGAATATCTGGTACGAGACGGGGGAGGATCGGGTGCACAGGTATCAGCGCGAAGACCGGGTGGACGAACTGGCCGACTCGGTCTACGATTTCCTTTCCCAGTATCTGACCCAGAAACAGTGCGAGGTCGTGGTGCTGTATTTCATTTATCAGAAAACCCAGCAGGAGGCAGCGGATATCCTGGGCATCTCCCGCAGGGTCGTGAGCCAGCACTTGTTCGGGATTTGCCGGGAAGGCAAGCATATAGGGGGCGCGGTCAACAAGTTGCGCAAACTGTGCGCCCGGCATGGAATCGACTTTCAACCTGCCGAGCAGACGTTCGAGACGCAGGCATTCCGCGACCGGCTCGCTATTTCCGCCTGAAAGAACATCCCGTACCGCTTCATGCCACTACGGAAAAGCCGCCGGAAACACCATCTGGCGGCTTTTTTGATGAAAGAGAAAAGCTTGATGGATCGTGACAGATTCTCGGACGCGATAGAGCGTATAGACGCCGCCAACGGCGCCGATCCGGAAACGGAAGAAGCAGAGGGCAGAACCTGGCCGAAGGCGTTGCTGTACGGCGTGCGGATGTCCGCCTGCCTGGAGGATCTGGCGGCCGACGCGTCGGAAGCGCTTCGCCTCGCCGTGCGTTGCCAGCATATTCAAAGGTGGAAGATACCCCGCGAGGATTTTCCCGTGGGCCGGCTCGGTTACCGGCAGTGGAGAACGGAACTGGCCGGGTACCATGCCCAGACCGCGGGCTCGATCCTGCGGGATGCCGGTTATGACGATGCCCTCGTAGACCGGGTGAAGTCCCTCGTCAGAAAGGAAAGACTCAAGGCCGACCCGGAGGCGCAGACCCTCGAGGACGTTGCCTGCCTGGTGTTTTTCCGGTACTACCTGCCCGCATTCGCGAAAAAGCACAAAGAGGAGAAACTGGTGGAAATCCTGGCAAGGACCTGGAAGAAGATGTCGCCCGTGGGCCGGACCGCGGCACGGGCCATCGCCTTGACACCCGTACTGAAATCGTTGCTGGACCGTGCGATCCGGCGAGGTTGACGAGCGATCTTATCATGGCCGAACACCGTTTTCCCAATATCGTATTCGTTTTTGGTGATCAGCACCGTTGGTGCAGTACCGGATTCGGCGGCAGTCGCCAGGTGCGCACGCCTTACATGGACCGCATGGCCCGGGAAGGCGTCGCCTTCGATCTGGCAGTCGCCAACGTTCCGGTCTGCACGCCCTGGCGTGCGGCGTTTCTTACCGGACAGTATCCGTTGACGACCGGCATGTTCATGAACGACGTGCGGCTGCCGGCGGACCGGCCGACACTGGGGACGGTCCTGCGCGCTGCGGGCTACCGGACCGGGTACATCGGCAAATGGCATCTCGACGGCCCGTCGCGGGGCGGATTCACGCCGCCGGGTCCGCGCAGACAGGGATTCGATTTCTGGGCTGTGGGAAACTGCACCCACGACTACATGCACTCCGTGTACTACCGGGATACGGACGCGCCGCTGTACTGGGACGGGTACGACGCGGAGGCACAGACTTCCCTGGCCATCGAATACATCCA
>JAPOOT010000447.1 GCA_026713285.1 Gemmatimonadota bacterium
ATCGAGGACCCGTGCCATGCATCCCATCTGTCCTTCCCACCGGGTGCCCACCGTGGCCAGGATGCGGCCGTCCCGCAGCCCGAGCAGGTGCCCGGGGCATCCCCGCATGGTCGTCGACCGCCATGGGGACCAGGTTTCGCCTCCGTCATCCGAATGAACCTCCACGAGGTGAACGTCCTGTCCGGGCGGCTGATCCGGATGACAGCGGAAGAGCACCAGGATGCTGCCCGACGGTGTCATGTGGATCGCCGGTTCGCTGAAATGGGCGACGTCGTCGACGGCAATGCGCCCGGCGTAAGTCCAGGTATGTCCGCCATCGGTCGACGATTGCATCATGCCGAAAAAGGGCGGCCTGCCTTCCGGGTGATCCGTCGCCTTGCCAGGAAGCAGAAGACGCCCGTCCGGCATCTCCAGCAAACCGCTCCGGCAGACCCCGGAGTGCGACGCGGGATGGCCGTTCACGGCGTCCGGCATGGGTGGAAAGCTTTCGGGATGTGACCAGGTCGTCCCGTTATCAGCGGATCTCACGTGGAAACCCACTCCCGGACGGGACACCCAGGTATGCTTGGAGACCTCCGGCGGATCGGCGGGTAACAGGTCCACCGTGCTGGCATGCAGGAAGATCTCACCGCTGCAAAGCGTATGGGTGCCGAAATCGACCACGCCGCCGAAGGGGTAGGCCGTTACCAGTTCAACCGGTCCCCAGGATTGCCCTTCATCTCCGGACCGGCAGGCCCGCACGTCGAAGAGGGGATGGCTGTGGTGACTGAATCCCGTGGCGGGCGACCGGTGAAATAACGTCAGCAGGTCGCCGCCGGGTGTCCGGATAATGTTCGGATGGGCGCCGTACCAGCCCTCCTCGCGGTAGATCGTAATGTGATCCGCTACGCGCCAACTCATGTGGACTTAGTCCTTCCGGTGTTCGATCCAATTTTTTCACGTTGGATTGAATTTCAACGAAATCGACGATGGATACAAGCATAAACCGGTGTCAGCTTTATGGAAAACGGAAATACGGTCAGACTTCTCGACAAAACCGGGCTGACCGTTCCGGCTCAGGTGGACATCGCGGCCAGCCGCCGGAGCGCGTCCGTCTCAACTGGACATCGTGGCAAGCCGCTTGAACGCGTCCGGTACTCGTCCGGTTTCAATATGCCTCAGGATCATGCCGCCACCGGTTTCGGCGCTCATTTCGGATGTATCGACCTCGAGGTCGTAGATGCCGGGTTTATGTACCTCCCGGTCCCAGATCCGTACGAGATCCGGTACAGGCGCGTCGGCCGGTATATCCTCTCCCCTGTGCCAGGTTTCCCTGCGGCGTCGCCACACTTCGTCAACCGGGCACCGCACGCCTACGAAATACACCCGCAGTCCGTTCAGGCGCTTCGCGCAGTCGTAGAGGATACCGCTCACGGTAGCGTAATCATCGTGATGCGCGACGTCAGAAACCACGTTCAGGCCCTTGCGAAGCAGGACTGCGATGGACTCGTAGAGCGCTTCGTACATGTAGGGTATCAACGGTTC
>JAPOOT010000424.1 GCA_026713285.1 Gemmatimonadota bacterium
GGCCACGTAGATCACGACCAGCATGAGCAGGATACCCAGTCCCGGTATGCGGGTATCCAGGTCCAGCAGTCCCCGGATGACCGGTTCGGCAAAGGAGTCCATCCAGGTCAGTAGCCAACTCAGTATGGCGACCGTGGCGGCAAGCGGGATCAGCACGAGCAATCCCGACACCATCGTTCGCTTCACGTTCTGACGGATACGCGCTATCGCCGAGGGGCGCTTTGAATTGGAATCGAGATGGAAGGTGGACATAGGCACATTGCTCGAGAAATCGACAAACCCGGGAATACGGTACCGGCCACTCGGCCGCATGCAATTCCTCGGCGTTCCATCGATCCGGCCAGCCGCATCAGGCTATTGACCGGCTACCCTGACTACCCTATTGGACGCTGTATCCGCTCCTATGGTTCTATACCTTGAACAGCTGGCCCATCCTCTTGCCAAGTACTTTACCAGTAAATAGCAAACTGCATGCCAACAGGATCATACCCAGCATGCCCATGGCGCTCGCCATGTAGGGACCGTCGGTAATGCGGCCCATCAGGCTGTATATCGCCTTGGTGATGGGATAATACTGTTCCTTGATGGCCAGGATCAGGCTGTCGCTCACTTCGAGCATGGCGAAGGAAAAAGAGAGAATGGCGCCCGCCGCGATATTGGCCAGTACGAGCGGCATGGTGATCTTCCATAGCGTTCTCAAGGGACCGGCGCCCATGTTCATGGAGGCCTCTTCCAGGGTGACGCTCATCTGCTGGAATCCGGCGTAGGCCGCCCGTACCATGTACGGAAGGCGGCGCACGGCGTAGGCGATGATCAACAGGGGAACGGGGGAAACGCGGACGTCCAGTACGGTTCCCGAAAAACCGGAAATGTAGCCGAACGCGAGTACCAGGCCAGGCAGCGCCAGGGGCAACATGGCCACGGCGTCCAGCGTGTCCCGGAACGGAAAGCGGCGCCGGGTAAGCAGGTAGGCGATGGCGACGCCGAGGACGATATCGATGGTTGTGCTCATTACACTCAGCCACAGGCTGTTCCGGATGGAGAGCAGCGTCAGGTCGTGCTCGAAGATCTGACCGTAATAGGCCGTGGTATAATCGGAGGGAAGCACGGTCATGAACCAGCGCTCGGTCACGGAAGTGAGCACCACGCTGAGGTGGGGGATCAGCGCGATACCCGTGATGGAGAGGAGCATGCCCCATATCAGGACGGTTTCGAAAGAGGTCGCGCGTTTCGAGGCCGACGTCACGTGGCCGCGGGCGACCATTTCGTAGTGGCGGCCGCCGAAGAACTTCTTGGACAGGTAGAACAGGGCGAGGGTGACCAGGACGACGAAGACGACCAGGGCGTATCCCATCGGATTCCCATGGACGTCGGTGGACATGTTGAAGATCTGGACCGCCACCACCTCGCGAAACTCGAAGATCAGAGGCGTGCCCAGGTCCGTAAAAGCCCAGATGAACACGATGATCGCACCGGCGAAGTATCCGGGCAGCATGAGGGGAAACGTGATGGTGCGAAACAGCCGGAAGCCGCCGGCGCCCACGTTGCGGGCCGACTCCTCCAGGCTGGGGTCCACGTTGGCCAGCCCGGCGGCGATGTTCAGGTACATGATGGGGTAGAGGTGCAGCGCTTCGAGGATCACCACGCCCCAGAATCCGCCGCCGCCGAACCAGTCGATGGGTGCGTCGATGAAGCCCGTTTCGAGCAGGAACAGGTTGATCGAGCCGAAACGGGCGAACATCTGTTTCATCCCGATGGCGCCCACGAAAGGGGGCATGATCATGGGCACCAGCGCGAGTCCGCCCAGCAACCCCCTCCCAATGAAATCGTACCTGACCAGCGCGACGGCCATGGGCAGGCTGATGATCGTCGTCAGCGCGGTGGTCACGATACCCAGCTCAAAACTGTTAAGCAGGGCGCGTTGCTGGACCGGGCTCTGCAACATCAGCCCGAAGAACTCCATGGAGAACTGCTCGTCCGTGTAGAAGGCGTTCATCAGGACGTGGAGGATCGGATAGAACAGGAAGAGGCCGAAGAACAGGACGAGGACGCCCAGTATGGCGAGGACGCCGGGAGTGAGGTCCGAGAGATCGAATCGGGTACGATTCATACGCATATGCTCCGCGGCACCACTATCCCGGTTTCCCGATCACGACGACCCGGGATGGATCGCATGACAATCGGATCGGCGTACCGGGACCGGCAAGTCGCTGGCCGGGACGATGGTCAACCAGCTTCACCAGCGTGCCGTCGTCCAGCCGGACCGAATACTGCTCGTGGTCTCCAAGATAGACGGTCTGCCGGACGACGCCGGATAGCACGTTTTCTTCCTCGCCGCCGGTGGGGTCCGGTCTCGAAACACGGATGGCCTCGGGCCGGATTGAGCAGATCACTTCGTCTCCCGGCGACAGGTCCTCGGCGGGTTCGATCGTCGAATGGAGTATGCCGACCGGGGTCTCGACGGCCAGTGGCATGTCCAACCGCGTCAACCTTCCGGCCACGAAATTCGTCTCCCCGATGAAATCCGCCACGAATGCATTCGCGGGCCGGTCGTAGATCGAACGCGGTTCACCGGTCTGGGCGACGGCCCCCGTATCCATCACGGCCACACGGTCCGCCATGGAGAGGGCCTCCTTCTGATCGTGGGTCACGTAGATCATCGTCGTGGCGGTCTCATCGTGAATACGCCGGATCTCATCGCGCATTTCCAGGCGAAGCCGGGCGTCCAGGTTGGACAGCGGCTCGTCCAGCAGCACCACGTCCGGGCGGATCACAAGGGCGCGGGCAAGCGCCACACGCTGCTGCTGGCCGCCGGACAGCTGGTTCGGCGACCGCTCCCCGTAGCGTTCCATCCGCACCATCCTCAGCGCTTCGGCGACGCGGTCGTTCCGTTCGGAAGGCGGCACCTTGCGCAGGACGAGTCCGTAGGCCACGTTATCCCGGACGGTCATGTGCGGCCAGAGCGCGTAATTCTGAAACACCATGCCCGTGTTCCTTCGGTGGGGCGGTCTGCGCGTCACCTCCTGACCGTCGAACAGGATGCTGCCCGCATCTGGCGCATAGAACCCGGCGATCAGTCTCAGTAGGGTCGTCTTGCCGCAGCCTGATGGGCCCAGAAGAAAGAACAGTTCACCTCGTGCGATCTCCAGAGATACATCGTCAACCGCCGTCACGTCACCGAATTTCCGGGTGATTCCCTGCAGTGTAAGACTGACCATAATCGGTTTCTCAAGATATGAAATTACGTTCAGGGTATGAAAAAACACGCACCCGTCCGCGCTGATACGACGCGCCGTACGGGACCGTACGAAGGCGGGACCATGATCCTCAACGGCTTCTCCGCTTCAACCTCCACAGGTATAGTACCATTCCCGCAAGCACCAGCCCGCTGCCTGCAAAAAGCAAGTACCTGGCGCCGACAGATCCTGACCCGCCCGAGGCGTACTTCTCGGCCGCCAGCCGGCTCCACGAGAGCAGGGTCCGGTTTCTGAATCCCTGGTCCCGCCAGCGTTCGCCCAGGACTAGGGATTCCGCCTCTGTGATGGGCATGGCCCCTAAAGAAGGCAGCAGACGCGCCACGTCTCCCGCCTCGATGGCGCGCCGCCACGTTCGTTGCAGGGCAGCGTGCGCGTCGATGACGAATACGCCGATCATGTCGTCGACGATATGACGCCTCGCGGCGCCTTTCACGGCATCGTACACGAAGGAAGACTTCCAGGTAAAAGGATTGAACGTGACCGAGGTATGCGCAGGATCGATGCGCTGGTACAGGTGGGGCAGAACCGTGAACCGGTTCAACTGAAATCTCTCCGGCCCGCCCGGCGTGCCGGGTTTCTGCATCCACAGGCGCTGGCCTGGCTCGGACAGGACGTAGCGAAGGAACGACTGTGCCACGGACAGGTTGGGTGCGCCTTTCAGGATGGATATGCCGTCCGGATTCAGGATCGTGAGATTGTCCGGCATGGTGTATCCGATCATTTCAGGGCCCACGGCGTTGATCTGTGCCCAGGCGTAGAAGTCAATGGCCATCCCGTAGGCCACTTCGCCGGAAGTCACGTCCTTGGGCACCTGGCTTCCCGAATTCGCGAATCCCCTGGCGTTTGCGCCCAGCGCGGTGATAATCTGCCAGCCCCTTTCCCAGCCGTAGACCTGCAAGATGATCTCGAAGGGCACGTGCGCGCTGCCGCTTTTCCTGGGATCTGCCCCGCCGACCCACGAGAAGAGCCGGGGATCGGCCAGGTCTTCCCAGGTCTCCGGCAGGGGCAACTCCACGAGTTCCGCCACCCGCTTGTTATACACTATTCCGAATCCGGCCATCGTCGCGCCGTACCACCGGTACCCCGCGTCGTATATCGGGTAACCGCCCGCCTCGGCAGGCAGCCTCGAGAGCAGGGCATCGGGCATCCTGTACGAAGCAAGCAGGTCGAGGCGGGCCAGTTCCACGAACGGATCGCTGCCCCCGCCGAACATCATGTCGATGCCGATGCCACCCGGTTTTCCGGTGAATTCGGACTTGATGAACCGGATGATCTCGGAAGTCCCCCCGACGTCCATCCACTCGATCTCGACCCCGCGGCCGGTGTCCTCCCGGTAATAGGCGTCGAAACCCCGGGTGAATTCGTAGCGGATGCCTTCCCAGTGCGGCGAAACGATGACCAGGCGGTCCTGCGCCGAACTGGCGGCCGGGCCGACGGCATGGCAGAAGACGCATGCGAAGAGGAAATACCGTATGACGTGATGAACGGATGGCCGGCGGTTCAACGGATGCCTCGAGAGTTGAAAAACCTTACCGCTTTCTGGCCGTCAGGATCAGCACTGCGGCGACCAGCAACGAAACCGCCAGACCGATGCCCACAACCACCGGTTTGACCGCGTTATTCACCAGGGGGTCGTCGATCCCCAGCAGGACGGAAAGAACGAGCACGGGGAGCAGCATGGAGACCAGGAAGGTCAGCCGCCTCGCGGACGCGTCGATTCTCCTGAGTGCTTTCGTCTGGACGGCCGTGGCCCCGTCGTTCAGCATCTCCCATGAACGTGTGAGCGCGTCGGCCATGTTCCTGAAACGGTAGTACGCGTCCTGGAGCTGGACGATCGTATCCGGCTGCAGGGAGAGTTTCTCGCCGCCGTAAAGCGAATGAACGATTTCGCACTGCGGTTTGACGAGATGGATCATGTCGATGAGGCGGCGCTGCGTGTCGTATATCCATCGGGCTTCCACGTCCTGGTCTGGCGCGATCGTTTCCGCGGTGAGTTCGGATATCAGCGGGTCCTGGCGATCCGCTATCGTCTGCATGATCAGGGCGACCGCGAGATCCGTAGACCGCATCAACTGGGCATCCTGCTGAATCCGGTCCTTGACTTCCTTCAAAAGGGCCAACGGAGTGGAGTGAATGGTAATCAGGTAGTCGGGCGCCAGAAAGAAACCCAGCTTGACCGGTGGCGCGTCCAGACTTTCCTGCACGTGCAGGACGATGAACAGGTGTCCCGGAAACACCGCCGAATAAGGCCGGGTCGAAACCTCCCGGCAAGCCTTCACCGAAAGGGGATGGGCGCCGAACTCCTTGAAGTCGCTCAGGAACGCCGCGTCTTCGTCCGTGATTTGCTCGAGGTCCAGCCAGAACAAACCCTTGGACTCTTCCAGGGTTTCCTGGAGGTGGGAGAGAGATACATCATCGTAGCGGATGACGTTA
>JAPOOT010000502.1 GCA_026713285.1 Gemmatimonadota bacterium
GTGCTTGAACTCGAACCCGGACAGCACGTACGCACGGTATACATCACCGTCGATCCATCGCGCGACACGCCCGAGCAGCTCCGGGAGTACCTGGCCTACTTCTCCACGGTGGACGTCCGCGGCCTGACGGGATCGCGGGAGGAGATCGACGAGGTCGCCGAACGGTACGGCGTGCTGTACAAACTGCAGGAGCCGAACGAGTCGGGGCACTACCTGGTGGCCCACACCACCACCCTGTTCCTGGTGGATACGGAGGGCCGCCTGCGCTACCGGTTCCATCCGAGCGACACGCCGGAATACATCGCGGCGGGCGTGAAACTGCTCTTCGAATAGCCCGAGGATCTGAGCTGCGGTACCGCGCACGGATTGCGGTACCGGTCAAGGTCGGAACCGCAGTCCGGTGGACCTGTTGGAACTGCAATCCGGAAGGCCTAATGGTCGCGCCGCAGCGCGTCTACCGGGTTCATCGTGGCGGCCTGAAGGGTCTGGGTACTCACCGTGATCCAGGCGATGAGCAGTCCGAGCAGGCCCGCGGCGGGGAACAGCAGCAGAGAAATCTCGGTGTGATAGGCGTACTGCCGAAGCCACTGCTGCGTGACGAAGTAGGCCGCCGGCCAGGCGATGACGTTCGCAATTACCACAAGGATGGTGTATTCCCGGGAAAGCAGCAAGACGAGTTGCCGCGCCGTCGCGCCCAGGGTCTTCCGGATTCCCACCTCCCTGGTGCGCTGTTTCGCCGTGAAGACCGCCAGGCCGAACAGTCCAAGGCACGCCGTAAAGACCGCCAGCCCGGCAAACATGGTCACGAGCCGTCCCAGCAACTGATCCGAACGATACAGGCGTTCCACGTCCTGGTCGAGGAACGAATAAACGAAGGGGATCTCCGGCGTGGACGCCTTCCACATGGCTTCCAGGTCCCTCAAGGTTCCACCGGGATCGCCGGGAACGAACCGCACGGCCCAGTAGCCGGAACCCCCGAAGGTGAAGATCACCGGATCGATCCGCTCGTGCAGGCTCCTGAGGTGGAAGTCGCCCACCACCCCGACGACCTGCATCTCGCTGTTTCCCATTTGCACAAACTGATCCATGGCTTCTTCGGGCGACCCCCATCCCAGTCGACGGACCGCCTCCTCGTTCAGGAGACTTCCGGTCGATCTCCCCCATCCTCCTCCATCTGGATCCTCGACCCATTCGAAATCTCTTTCAAAGGATATGTCGCGTCCGGCAATCAACTCGAGCCCAAGTGTCCGTACAAGGCCGCCCTCGGTATGGATGTGCTGCATCTCGACCGTGCCCGCCGCCGGGTCGTCGACGCGGACCACGGGCAGGATCGGCAGTCTTCCCCGGCCGGCCGCTCGACCGGGCATGTAGTTCGCCCCGGCAACGCCGACTACCCCGGCGTGCCGTGGGTAACGGTCACGGATCATGTCGAAGTCCATGCCCTCGAGGTCGGGCAGGATCACCACGTGTTCTTTCTCGAATCCCAGGTGTTTCTCCCGCATATACTCCAGTTGCTGGTAGACGGTTCCCGTGCCGAACATCAGCAGGATGGCCAGGGAGAATTGCATGACCACGAGGGCTTTTCGCAGGGTTGCGGCGCCGGTACCCGAAAGTCCGCGGAAGATTGCAACGGGACTGATCCGGGACAGCAGCAGGGCGGGGTAGGCGCCGGCGAGGACGCCCGCCGTGAGGACGATGGCCGCGCCGCCCAGTATCGACCACGGTTCAAGCGAAGGCATGGAAAGCACGTGACCCGTCATGGATCGGAAGAGGGGCAGGACCACCCAGACGGCGGCCAGGGCGACGAGGAACGCCACGGCGCTCAGGAGTATGGTTTCACCCAGGAACTGTCGGCCGATCTGGCTTCTGGTGGCTCCGGAGACTTTGCGCATGCCGATTTCCCGGGCCCGGGAGATGGACCGGACAATCGCAAGATTCGTGAAATTCATACAGGCGATCAGCAGGATGAAGACCGCGATGGCGATCAGCATCCAGATGAAAGACACTTCGCCGTTTACCTCCATCTCCAATTCCAGTTGCGAATGCAGATGGATATCGAAAAGCGGCTGCAATTCATAGGTGTGGGTAAAGGCCGCCGCCCGGGCCGATGCGTCGACATGTTCCGTGAGCCGTGTCTGTAGCAGGTTGCCAATTTGTTCGGGTGAGACTCCGCGCGGCAGGAGCAGGTAGGTGTAGTACGCGCTGTTCGCCCAGTTTCTCAAAAGGCCGATCGGATCGCCGCGTCCAGTCGTCGTGGCGATGGAGACGTAGAAATCGGGATGATAGTGGGCGTAGGGCGGCGGGTCATCCATGATGGCGGTGATCGTGAAGGGAAACAGGTGGTCTCCGGTGATCGTTTTGCCGATCGGGTCGGCGTCCCCGAAATACTTGCGGGCCATGGACGCGCTGATGACCATCGTATTCGGCGCCGTGAGCGCGGATGAAGGGTTGCCGCGCACCAGGGAGACATCGAAGACTTCGAAGAGGTTGCCATCCGCCCAGTAGACCCGTTGCTCGTAGAACTGCTTGTCTTCGGTGGTGAAAAGCCAGGTCCCCACGGTCGCCCGAAGGCGCAGCACTTGCTCCACTTCGGGAAGCTGCGTACGGATGAAGTCGCCCAGGATGCCGGGCGTCCGCGCCGTGCGGTCCGTGACGACCCGGTATATACGGTCGCCGCGGGAGTTGTGGCGATCATAGCTCAACTCGTCGCGGATGTACAGCAGGATGACCAGGCAGCAGGCCATGCCGATGGCGAACCCGATGACGTTGATCGCGGCGTGGGACCTGGACTTCAGGATGTTCCGCCAGGCGGTGAGGAGGTAGTGTCCGATCATGGGTTGGCGCCGCCGAGGAGGGCTAGTGCTCAGGGAAACGGCTCAATGTACCCCAAGATACGAACTCGGAGCAGGTCGAGTATACCTTTTTGGCTTCGCGGATGCAGTCCAAGGCAGATGGGCCGCTGAGAGGGGCGGTATCCCACCAGGGTGCCGGCCTGGCCCAGTGGACGTCCAGAGGGGCGGTATCCAACTAGGGCGCCAGCCTGCTCCAGTGGACGTCCATGGCGGTTTCGGTACCCGCGTAGTACACCACCAGGACCGTGCCGTCGGACAGGGTTTCCGCATAGGGCAGGCCGAAGGACCACACCGAGAAGCCCAGGGCGCCCCTGGGATCTTCCTTCGGCGCTTCGTGGGCATACAGGGTCACCTCGGTTTCCGGATCGAACGTCCCGTCGATGGAAGGCGCGACGCGGGCCTTGATGGACTGGTCCTGGAAGCGGTCCACCCACGGCAGGACAACGCGTCCGTCCGGCAGCACCGCGGGATGGGCGGCCTGGTCGGTGACGCCGATGTCTTCCGGCGCGGTCCAGGTTCGCCCGCCATCGCAGCTGACGCGGCGGTGGATGTTCAGGTAGGATTCCGTTTCGGTGTTGTAGGTCCAGGCGAACGCGCCGATTCTGCCGTCCGGCGCCACGGCCGACCGCAGGTCCCAGTTGTAGATCAGGCCCGTCGGATCGAACCCGATGTTCACCGGCTCGCTCCAGGTCCGCCCCTCGTCCGAGGAGTGAAATGCGACTACACGCTGGTACCATTTCGAGGCGTCGAGGTAGTGCTTGTTGGTTTCGATGGTCATGACCAGGGCGCCGTCTGGCAGTCGCATGATCGGATTGGTCAGGCTCGCCGGTCCGATCTCCTCCGGCATGGGTACCTCGCGCCACGCCGTCCAGGTTTCCCCCCCGTCCGCTGAGTCCGCAAGGAGGATGGACATGGGCACGCAGCCCTCGGTCTCCGGGTTGAAGAGTCCCGGGGCGTCCGGATAGGTTTCGCGGTCGATCCACATGGATGCGGCGATGATCCGTCCGGGCGCCAGTTCAGTCAGGTAGACGATCTTGACCGTCCCCCGGACGTTGTGAAGCGTTGGGCTGCCGAAGGGGCGCTCGGGTGCGCTCCAGGTCTTTCCGAGATCGGAGGAGCGGCTGAGTTCCACCACTTCGTCCGCGCAGTCCTTCGTCGTTCCGCTGTGCCAGGTGGCGATCAGCGTGCCGTCGGTTTTGCTAAGGACTGAGGGGAACGTGAGATTGGCACGGTCCGTGCCGGGCATGCTGCGGCTAAGGACGCCGGAGTCGACGATGCGCATGGTGGCTGGCCTTTCGAGATAGGTTGTTAATCCTTTTTCAGTTCGGATGTGCTTTCACAGTTCGGATGTGCTTTCACAGTTCGGATCCGACACGGGTCCGGCACAGGTGCCATTCAGGTCCGTTTGATCCCTTCGCACAGATCGATCATGGCGGAGAGGATGGATTCCGCCAGGCCGTCTATGGCTACCCGTGTTCCCGCGATGTCAACCGAGGCCGCCGAAACGTAGCACTTGACCGTGGGTTCGGTACCCGACGGACGCGCGATGACCCGCGTATGTCCGGACTCAGAAAAGGTGAAGATGAGGATGTCCGCGCGATCGCCGTCGACGGGCGTAGTCGTTCCCGTGCGCAGATCCAGCGCCTGACCGCACTGCCGGTCGATCACGCGGCAAACGGCGCGTCCGCCTATCCGCTCGGGAGGCGTTTCACGCAGGGCGGCCATCATGCCTTCGATCCTCCGCGCGCCCTCCGCGCCGGGCAGCGCGACCGACCGCTGAACTTCCCTGAAGTATCCGTATGTACGGTAGATATCGTCCAGTTCATCGCGCAGGGTGCGGCCTTCCTCCTTCGCCAGGGCGGCGTACTCGGCGAGCAGGATGCCGGTGGCAGCCTCCTTGTCCCGTATCCGGGCGTCGGCCAGGTAGCCGTGGCTTTCCTCGGTGCCGAACACGAAGGTCATATCCTGCGGCATGCCGTCGATCGCCGCGCCGACGTGTTTGAAACCGACGGGCAGGTCGTCGATGACCTCCAGTCCGAAGGACCGGGCGATGATCGCGGCCAGGTCCGAGGTGACCAGCGTCTTGCAGAACAGACCCCTCGGGGGCAGCGTACCCGCCGCTTGCTTCCGGCTGAGTATGTAGTGGCAGAGGAGGACGCCGATCTGGTGACCGTTTAAACTCAGTTCTTCCGGCGAAGCCTCCCATCCCCTGTCCGGCAGCGGCAGCGCGCACCCGATCCGGTCGGCGTCGGGGTCGCTGGCGAGCACGAGGTCCGCGCCGACTTCCGCGGCCGTTATTAAGCCCAATCGAAAGGCCGCCGGTTTTTCCGGGTTAGCGATCCCGTGGTCCAGCGTGGAGAACGCACCGTCCGGGACGACCTGTTCATCCACATAGTGCACGTCCCCGTAACCCAGTTCATCCAGTGCCGCGGACACCGAGGTCATGCCCACGCCGTGCAGCGGGGTATATACCAGCCGGACATCCCGCCCGCCAGCCAGGGTCATCTCCGACAGGACGCCGATATAACGCTCGTCCAGGTCCCTGCCGATGATCCGGATCAGGCCGCTTCGGAGGCCATCCTCGTAGTCGATCCGCCTGATCTCACCGACCCGTCGCATCTCCCTCGTGATGTCCCCGTCGCGGGGCGCCACCACCTGTCCCCCGTCGGGCCCGTAAACCTTGAAACCGTTATCACCCGGCGGATTGTGGCTGGCGCTGATCATCACGCCGGCCGCCGCCCGGAGTTCGCGGACGGCGAAGGAAAGCGCGGGGGTAGAGCGAAAGCCGTCGAAGATCAGGACCTGTATGCCGTTGGCTGCCAGCACGCCGGCCGTCTCTTTCGCAAACAGCTCCGAATTGCGCCGGGTGTCCCATGCCACGACGACGCCGCGCGCCCCGACGAGACCGCAGCGATTTTCGCCGCCTCGCCCATCGCCGCCTCGCCCATCACCGCCATGCCCATCACCTTCGCGCGCCCCGACGCGATCCCCGTGGCGCCCTGCACCCTCGCGATCCCCATCGCCTCTCCCCAACATCCCGATGACATACCTGGCCAGTCCCTGCGCCGCCAGGCCCACGGTGCGGGTATTGAGCCGGTTCGGCCCCGGTCCCATCCGACTTCGGATGCCGCCCGTTCCGAAGGAGAGGACCGAACCGAAAGCGTCCTCCAGTTCGTCGGTGTCGCCTGCATCCACGAGGGCATCGATCTCATCCCGGTACGCCGCGAGGCCGGGCTCCGACGACCATTGTACCAGGGCATCCCCGGCCGCACGGGACAGGATGCCGTCTTCGGTCCAGGCGTTGATCCTGCTGACGCGATGTTCATTCATCTCATGAGAGGAGGATTGGGAAACCGAGGTCGATCGCCACGATTTCCGTATGGAATTCCGTGTTCCACGTAAGAAGCACTGCAGTTCGTGTGTGGTGTTCCATGACCCACTTTAGAAGAACTGGAGTTCGTGTATTGATCCTCGAAAATACCAGAAATCCACCAGGATCGCAACGGCGGCGCCGAGGACATAGCCTACCATGATGCCGATCATCAGCGGCTGGACGGCCTGATAGAGGCGTACACCGCCTACCCTGATCAGGATGGTTTTCAA
>JAPOOT010000426.1 GCA_026713285.1 Gemmatimonadota bacterium
ATCCTCGGGTGCGACCCTTTAAATTCGGAAAGCCCATCCATGCCTGATAATCCTTCGGGACCGTCCCGTCCCACGCTGCGCAAGTCCCTCGGGCTTTTCGATGGAATCACCATCCTCGTGGGCATCACCATCGGGGCCGGCATCTTCTCGGCGCCCCAGATCATCGCGGGCTTCACCGATTCTTTCGCCCCCATTCTCTGGCTCTGGATCGCGGGCGGCGCCTTCATTTTCATCGGCGGACTCGTGTACGCGGAACTGGGCAGCCGGCTTCCGGAAACGGGTGGTGAATACATGTACATCAGCCGCGCCTTCGGCCCCTTCGCCGGGTTCATGTTCGGCTGGTCCCAGCTGTTTATCATACGCACCAGCCCACTCGCCGGACTGGCGATCGTGACGGTCAATTACCTGACCTATTTCGTCGACCTGTCCCGGACCGAACAGATCGCCGCCGCCCTGTTCATCATCCTGATGCTGGCCATCCTGAATTACGTCGGCGTGCAACGGGCGGGGTTCTACCAGCGGTTGACCACGGTGCTCAAGGTCGGCGGCCTGATGCTTCTCGTCGTGCTCGGATTCACCCTGGAATACGGTGGAGACAACCTGCTGGAGACCACCGCGGCGCCGACGGGAACGCTGGGGCCCGTAGGAAATATCATAGCGGCCGCGTTCATGGTCGTCTTCGCATACATGGGCTTCGAACGGGTGGGCTACTCGGCGGGAGAGATGAAGGACCCCCGCCGCACCATACCCCTGACCATGTTCCTTGGCATCTCGGCGATCGTCGTGATCTACGTCCTGGCGAATCTCCTCTACCACCAGACACTCGGCATGGAAGGCGTCCGCACGAGCAGCATCGTGGCCTCGGACACGGCCGTCCTGCTGCTGGGCCCCCTCGGCGCGGGGTTCATCGCCATCACTGTAATGATCTCCACGACCGGCAGCATGAACGGGACCTTCATGACCGCCACGCGGGTCTACTATGCCATGGCGCGGGACGGACTCTTCTTCAAGTGGCTGGACTACATCCATCCCGTGTACCGCACGCCCTCGCGGGCCATCATCGCCCATGCCGTGTGGGGATCGGCCATCCTGCTGTTCCGGGGGACCTTCGAGACCATCATGGCAGGCATGGTCTTCGCGGTGCTCATCTTCTTCGGCGCCAATACCCTGGCCCTTTTCAAGCTGCGCCGCATGGGCGCAGGAGTCGACGGGGGCTACAGGGTGCCGCTGTATCCCTGGACGCCGTCCCTCTTCCTGGCCGGCATCGTCGCACTGGTCGTCCTGCGGGCCACCTTCGAATGGTACAATTCGCTCATCGACCTCGCCTTCATCGTCACGGGCCTGCCGTTCTGGTTGATCTGGCGCAAGACGCGCGGTTAGGTCCGGCCTTCAAAACGAAGCCGGATCGGACACGGATACTTCCGACAACAGTTTTCCCTTTACTGGACTGCGTTTTTGACGTATATTTAGCCGTCCAAATCAAGTGTATACAAACATTAAGTATTCACCTCCCGCACGATCGGGAGACTTCGGATGAGTTTCCACCCTACGGGCAGTTTCTGATGAGCTACCAGCTAACGGACAGTTTCGGCCGAACGATCAACAACCTGCGGGTATCCGTAACGGATCAGTGCAATTTCCGCTGTATCTACTGTATGCCCGAAGTTGGGATGATCTTTCAGCCGCGGGAAGAGATCCTGACTTTCGAGGAAATCACCCGTTTCGTCGGGATCGTTACGGAACTCGGCATTTCCAAGCTGCGGTTGACCGGCGGGGAGCCTACCGTTCGAAAGGATCTTCCGGTGCTGTTGCGCATGCTGGCGGCTGTCCCCGGCGTCCAGGACATGGCCATGACGACCAACGGGTTCCTGCTGAAGAAGATGTCGCGGGACATGTTCGAGGCGGGGTTGCCGCGGATCAACGTCAGCATGGATTCGCTGGACGAAGAGAAGTTCAAGGAGATGACTCGCCGGGACGTCCTGCACAAGGTGCTGGATGGACTCGAAGAGGCGACCCGGTACTTTCAGTTGCCGATCAAGATCAACGTGGTCGCCATGAAGGGATACACCGAAGACGAACTGCTGGATTTCGCGGAATTGGCGCGGACCGGCCCCTACCAGGTGCGTTTCATCGAGTTCATGCCCCTCGACGCGGACCGGTCGTGGACCAGGGACCAGGTGCTGGACGGCGCGGAGATCATCGAACGGATCGGGGCGCGGTGGCCCCTGGACGCGGTGAAGCGTCCCGACCAGCGGGAGCCGGCCGACCTGTTCCGGTTCAGAGACGGCAAGGGCGAGATCGGCCTCATCGCGTCGGTGAGCGAACCCTTCTGCGGCAGCTGCAACCGCATACGCATCACGGCGGACGGCAAGCTTCGGACCTGCCTGTTCTCAATCGATGAAACGGACATCAAGGCATTGCTGCGGGGCGGCGCTTCGGATGGCGATATTGCCGAGACGGTCATCGAAGCGGTGCGGCACAAGGAGCCGGGGCACCACATCAACGAACCAGACTTCGTCCAGCCGGAACGGACCATGTCCTCCATCGGCGGATAGCACGTAAGCGGTCATACAGTACAGAAGTGGCGCCTGTGTAGGCCATTTTAGCCAGATTTAACGAATACGGAACTTTAGCGTATTCAGAGCCTGAGCCTATTCAGAACGTGATTGTCCGTGCGCACGAGCGACTTACTCGGCGACCGGTACCGTTTCCCAAAGTCTGCAGGAGATCATCATGAGTCAGCGGTTGTCATCTCAGGAACTCCTCGCCCAG
>JAPOOT010000427.1 GCA_026713285.1 Gemmatimonadota bacterium
CCCGGCCACTTACTCCGCCGAACCGCGCCGGCCGGCTTCCACACGAAGGTCCCGGGAGAGCGCCCTGATCTCGGCCAGGTCCTGCACCATCTCGCTCCACCCGTACCACAGCGCATAGTCGGGATTGTTATGGAAGGTCCCCTGGAATGCCCGCATGCGGTGTTCCAGGTGCATCCTGAAGAGTCGCTGTTCGATCCTCGAAGGCGCGTCGTGAAACGCCAGCAGGTCGGGATAGTCGTATGCGTAATGTTCCGGCCTAGCCAGTATCCCGTCCCGGTACAGCGCGGAGACAATGCGGATGGCCTCGGCCAGGAGGCGGTCGGTCTCGCGGATCATCCCATCGCCTTTTGCGAGTTCCGCCCGCACGAGGTTTTCCGAATGGCACTGCTCGCAGATGCCGGTCATGCGGTCGCGCTCCCGCTGCCAGTCCTCCTGGGTCAGCCGGGCTACGTCGGCCTGCCTGACCACATCCAGTCGCGGGGTGGGGTTGCCGTCCGGGTCCAGCACGCCAAGCGCCTGGAGGATCGTTGCCCGGTCCTCCGCCCACTGCGGGTCTTCCGGCATGGGAAGGCGGACGGCGAGGAAACCCCAGGCGGTCCGCACGCCGTGGTCTCCCTCGGGCATGTGGCAGGTCTGGCAGGTGGGCGCCTGGGCATGCTCGGGCAGCGTGCCGTTCTGCTTGAGCAGGTGCCGCACGCCATGCTTGGAGGACGAGTACATCTCCCACTGGGGATGATCGAACCCCATGTGGCACGTCCTGCACGCCTGGGGCTCCCGGGCCTCCTTCACCGAAAAGAGATGGCGGGTATGGCATACGTCGCAGGACGACAGGCCGAACAGCCCGTCCTGCGCCTTGATCGTCTTGATCTCCTCCTCGCTCTTGAGGCCGATGCGGTGGCATCCGCCGCAGCCCTTCATGCCCTCGGTCAGCGCCATGGGCAGGAAGTGGGTCGTCGGCATGGCGTTCATGCTGGTCCACGCGAGGGCGTGCTTGCCCCCCGCGAACTGTTCCACCTGGATCGGATGGCACGTGGCGCACACTTCCGGAGTGGCGACGCCGGCCAGGGCCACGTCCTCCTCCGAGCGGTGATCGCCGCCGTGACACATGACGCAATCCACGCCGTTCGTGCTGTGGGTGCTGAGTTCCCAGTCTATTACGATGCCGGGCGTGGCATCCTGGTGGCAGGCCACGCAGTCGGACGTGGCCCGGGGAGGATCGGCGGAGGGACCGCAGGCGGCAAGCGACAGCAAAAAGAATGATACTATGCAGTATGATGCGACGTTGTAAACAAGGATTGCGCGGCATACGCGGCACCTCGTTTTAGCAAGGAAGCGACTCCTGGAAAGCAGAGACGTCAGGCCACTGGGTTTCCGGTCCATCTTGTACCTCATGGAAGGTCACTGCCGGTTTTCAACGGCTTTCCGCCGCACCTCTTCACTCACCAGAACGTCCGCTACGATTGCCACGATGTAGAACTTGCCTTCCAACAGGTGCTCGTTGCTGTAAATGGGTTCCAGTTTTATCCACCTTCGAAGGTTCAGGTTCCCCCGGACCGTGTTGTATATAATGTCATAAAACTTCTGCGTGTTGTCAAACACCCAGGCTTCCGTGAAAATGATCCAGAACCCGATCTCTTCGGGAATGCCGTCCCAGTCGTTTGCCACCGCCCAGTTTATCTCGATCGCCGGGTCGCTGTCGTACTTTATGGACTTCGATTCCGTGCCCATGACGATGCGGATTTGCAGATCCATATCGTTGATCTGGTTGAGCACGCCGTTCACGTCCTCGATGATTGCCATGTGCGCTCCTGGTGATGCGCTGGTTGTTGAATTGAATTCCAGTTGAAACCGCGGGTCGTTCGGACCCCATATTCCTATACTGCCGTCATTGCAATCTAAAAAGTAAATCAGGTTGAACAGAACCGGAAGGTAAACCGAAAGGCCGGATCCTCATCCATCATGGCCCCTCCCAGGGCCGTATCCTCGGAAACCAGCGCGGCACGTTCGCCTTGTACAACCGGTAGGGTTCACCGAACCGGCGCTCGAGGCCCGGCTCCTCGTGAAACGGGAAGTAGATCGCGCACACCACGAAAAACACGCACATCCAGGCCGCAAGGTGCCATGAGCCGAAGAGCAGGGCTTCGGCGCCGAGTATGAGCACCATACCCGCATTCATGGGGTTGCGCACGTGGCGATAGGGTCCGAGGACGACCAGCTTCTCGGGCGGGGCCCAAGGCGCTGGCGTGCCCTTCCCGACCCTGTCGAACAGCGCCATGGTCCAGGCGGCAAGGAACAGGCCGTCCACCGCCATGGCGATCCCGACCCAGAACCGGAACTGCGCGGGTTCCGCCGGCGACAACGCACCCGGCGAGTCCGACAATACCCACAGTATCACGCCCGGAACGTAGACCGTAGCAGCTGCCGGAAGGAGCAGGACGGCCTTCGCAGTAGTCCATCTCACGCGGGAAACCCCCTCGAACGATCCATAGTGTCCATTACGTACATTGGCCGTTATTCCATATGGCAGTCCTGTTGCACGCATGGGGCTGACCAAGTTCCGGCAGACCCGGCCCGGTCGACTCTTTCCGTCGCGGCGGCGTGTTTTTACGGGCGGGACACCCATGACGAAGGGGTAAAAAACGGTCGATGTCAAGCGTTAGTGCTTTCGCGACAGGTTCCCCGGCGGGACTAATGCGATAAAAGTATTGCACACGTTTGTCATTCGTTGTACTATACGATATTTAAACGAACCGATGAACTTGAATCCTGCGATTTGAACTGGAACCTTGAGAATCCGCCGCGTATCTATTGGTTCACCACCAGGACCGGTTAACGATTCGGTACGGATACGTGGCAATCCAGCAGAATTGGACGGCTTTTGCGGGACCGCGCCTTAACGGCCAGACCCGTTCCGACACACCGCCGGAGGATAAAGAATGCACAGTGCCGGGAATGATATTCCATTGGAAGGCGAGGGGACTCATACAGGCGGGCCGGACCGGGCTATTGACGATACGATCCGGCTAAACTGGCGAGAGAAGCTGGTTGAATTCGGCCCGGTGATGGCAATGGTCATGTGCGGCACGATGATGGGAACGTTCATCGTCATAGTTTCCCTGCTTGCCCTGCGCAGTACCTTCGAGGAGTTGGCCCCGGGATTCACGGAAGCCGGTTCGATTCCGTTCATCATCCTGGTCGTCGTGGCCGTGACCATCGGCAATACCTGTTCGTTCAGTTGCGCTCCCTACATCATACGTCTCTTCTTTCGGGGCTACGAGTTGAAGGACGAACGGATCGACCGCGGCCTGAAACGCTTGATAACCGTGACCGGGATGGACATAAGGACCGAAAAGATATACGCCATGAAGGGCAGGACGGCCAACGCCGTCGTGGCCGGCCTCTTCCGCAAGGGCCAGTACATCTTCTTTACCAAAACGCTCCTGGAGAGAATGAGCGAAGGGGAGATCATGGCGATCCTGGCGCACGAACTGGCCCATGCGCGACACCGGCACATGCCCAGGATGATGCTGGCCATCGTGCTATGGGCCCTCGGCGTCCAGGTATTCTTCTGGCTGATCGGCTTCCACGCCTACTTCCGGACGATCGACGATTACTGGCAAATATGGGCAAATAGCGGAATAGCCATGGTGTATGTCTACCTGCTTATGTTCCTCGTCCTGTTCCCGCAGTCGAGGCGGCACGAATACGAGGCGGACGCGACCGCCGCCCGGTGGGTGGGCATAAGCCAGTACAGGCAGGCCCTGTACCGGTTGCATCAATTGAACGACCAGCTGAAACCACCGCGGAAGATCGCAGCGAAACTGGGCACCCATCCGACATTGCAGCAGAGGCTGGAGCGGGTGGGGAGGCTGGAATAGCGCTTGACCGGTGTTTTCTGCGTGCTGTCCGCGTATGTATGGAAGACTACAGGACGGGTATGCGGACTCACTCCATGTTCATCGCATCCACCGGGCTCAGTTGCGATGCCTTCAGGGCGGGATAGATTCCGGCACAAAGACCTATTGCCAATGAAATCGCCAGCGACAGGAGGATATTGAAAACCGATGTCCCGGCCGTGAAAGTGAGGTCCAACACCTGATTCAAGACAAACGAGAAAACCGAACCAAGGCCCAGACCCAGCGATATCCCCAGTAACCCCCCAAAAGCACTGATACCTATAGCTTCAAGCGTGAATTGATTCACGATATCGACGTGTCTGGCTCCTACTGACTTCCTGATCCCTATTTCCCGCCTTCGTTCCGTTACGGAGACCAGCATCATATTCATAATCCCGATTCCACCCACCATCAGAGAGATTCCCGCCACGGCGGCAATCGCCGATTTAACGGCGTTTATCACACCTCCTATCTGGTCCATGGCGTTTTTTCCGCTGACTATGTCAAATCCGGGCGCATCACCATGGATTGTCTTCAAGGCTGCCTCGATGTCATCCACCGCAATTTCCATAACACTCGAATCCGCTACCTTGATGGTCAATAGGTCGAAACCTTCATGGCCAAGCATCCGTTTCTGGACCGTCGTTATCGGAACGAAGACCCGGTTACCCCAACTTTCATTGAAAACGGTCTTTGGCTTCATGACGCCTATCACGGCAAATCTCTGACCATTCAGTTTCAGCTCCTTGCCGACCGGATTGATATCGTCAAACAGTCTAGCGGCCAGTTCATCGCCCAGTACACATACTTTTCGCCAGCGTTTGACGTCGCGGTCGGTAATGAATCGACCCGTGGAAACCGACCACTGGTACATGTCCGGGAATGAAGGTGTCGTGCCGTACAACATCCCTCCATGCGACGTTTTCGCGTATCTGAGATCCACATTCAATGTCGCGGCAGGGACCAATTGGCGCACGACGCTCGATCTTCTCCCTATTTCCAGCATATCCTGCCATACGAGATATTCGTAGTCCGGTACCGCCATCCAACGTCCTTCCCGGTTTACAAATCTCGATGGACTCACCCATACCATGGTGCCGCCGCGTACGGACTCGAATTCCTGCATCACCATGTCGTGAAGTCCTTCTCCAATCGCGATGATGCCGGTTACTGCGCCAATGCCGACCGCAATCCCCAGTAACGTCAGGACCGAACGCAGCCTGTAGTGAACGAGATTGGTAAACACCGTGTGGACATGGTGCGCTATAGACATAGACGACAGGGTCCGTAGAGGACTATTGGTGTTTCGAATTCAGCGCGGCATGAACCGCTCTTGCATCCACCGCGATGTGTGCTCCAGGTTCGATACCGGACAGAATCTCCACGTTTTCAGTCGATTCAATACCAATCTCGACTATGGAGGATTCCAAATATGCTTCCGGACATTTCGACATCCCAGGGTCCACCGAAGTACAACGATAAACCACGTACCGCTTGGTGGGCACCGGTCCAGTCGATGCTGTATCCTTCTGTTCAGTGGCTATATTTACATATTCACCCATTTCCATGACGGAAGATGCAGGCGCCAGCAGCGAGCCTTCATTCTTCTCCAACACGATGTCTATATCGCAGGACATTCCCTGCTGCAAATCCAGCGATGGATTCGATATCACGATTTCGGCATCGAACGTTACAAGCGTACTCCCGGGCTTCCGCACACCGATAGGCGCCAACCGCTCAACATGTCCACGGTACACCGAGTCCGGGTAGGCATCGACACGAATCCGCACATCCTGTCCGGGCCTGACCCTTCCTGCGTCGATTTCTCCAACAGCCGATTTGACGATCATTCTGTCCGGATCGCCAATATGGAATATCTCCGTACCGCCGGTATAGGAAGAAGTACCCGATGCTACGACCTCACCGGCCTCAACCGTGCGAGCAATGACGATACCGCTCAAGGGCGACACGATCCTCACGGCATCATGCGTAATGTTCGAATCCACCTCAACATTCACCTTTAATTCCAGTATCTCAAGTTCAAGTTCCGCCATGTTGAGATTGTGACGGGCCTTGGTGTTTGCAATCCTTGCCTGATCGAATTCCGCAGGCGATATCAGAGATCTCTCATACAGTTCACGCTTTCTCTTAAAAGAAATCCCTTGTTCGGACAGATCTATTCGAGCGCCTTCAACCCTGGCGCGTTGACGGGACAACTGAAGGGACTGAGACGGATCCGGCTCAATCACGGCAAGGACATCCCCCTTTGATACCCTATCCCCTACATCGGCGTGAATATGCCTGATTTCCCCGGATATGGTGGGTTTGACCATGACGGTCCTGACGAACTGGATTGTGCCTGTCTCCGCCAGTACCTCGGAGATCGATCCATGTTGGACCTGGAGTATTTGGAACGAGGCAACCCGGGCCGTGGAACTGTAAACAAAGTACAGAAGAACGGCTACGAGGATACATGCCGATACACAGGCAATGATTATCCGTTTTTTCATGTCATTGGTGATTTCTTCGTACTACACGTAAATGGTACCAAGGTTCTCCATGGTCCTGCGAATGACAATCCACATGCACCACACGAATCCCAGCGCGAACCATGTGAGCTTGACTGATCCTCGGAAAGTCCGTGCAAGACCCAACCCCAGCAGGCAAAGAAACCAAATACCGAAAAAGTCGACGCCTGTAAGGAACAGGCCCGGGAGGGTTTCGAGGTCTGCGTCGTCGAGAAACACACCAGGATGGAGGGACGGATCGAGTTTCCTCAAAATCATAACCAGCGTGGTCTTGACGACTGTTTCGGGTACGAGGACAAGCGAGGCATAGCAGGTTATCGGAAGGACCTTCTTGTACGGCAAAAGCTTACCGAAGATCAATTCTCCACTGTGTTTTCCGACTACCGACCATGCGACAAGCATAAGGCAGACGCTCGCCGGCATGATCAAAAGGCCAACGAGTTGCCGATGGTCGAGTTTCGATGCCTCGCGCAGGACGATAAATTGTTGGACCGTACTGAGATTCGAATAGGACTGGAGTTCCGTTTCGATCAACGCCCGTTCCTTATCGAGCGCAACCGGCAAAGTTACTATCCCGGCGATAAGTACAACCGACATGATAACGATCAAAATCAGAATCGATTCAGAGGCGGATTGTTCTGTTTCAAGATCCTTAAATGCCTTCCCGGGACAGTAAAAGACCTGTAGCCATCGCCTGGCATATCTTCCCATATCTATTGACGCGCTCAAGGACATAGATCTCCCATGATGACCAGATGGTAGTAACTGTGTCCGCCGCCGGACCAGAATGGACTATTCCAGGGCCAGAACCTCCACCAGATTGGTTTGGAACGGGTATATGCACCCTGGC
>JAPOOT010000451.1 GCA_026713285.1 Gemmatimonadota bacterium
AACCTCGGCGAGGAAACGTGGGTACAGGCAGAGCGTTCCCCGCTGTTCAGCGATCATTCCGGCGCCCGGGCCCTGTTCGATACAACGGCGGCCATGGCCTGGGACGACCACGGCCTCTACATCGGATTCTGGCTGGAGGACCGCGATATACAGGCCGTGCATGAGGATGCCGGAGACGAGGTCCGCCAGGACAGTCACGTGGACGTGTTGATTACCGGCCACGGCGCATATTACGACCTTGCGGTGAATCCGCTGGGCGCGACTTCGGAGATGTTCTACATCTGGAAGGAAGCCTTCCGGGACGATGCCCGCTTCCACGTACCGGAATTCGATCTTGCGGTCCACAAGCCCGAGGTGCTGGGCGGTCATACGAGGACCGACATCCGCGCCATGCGGTGGGCTTTCTCGGACTGGAGATTTCCCGGCTTGCAGGCCGGTGTGAAAGTGGATGGCGATCCGGGGAGGCGGGACCGGGTCGACCGGGGCTGGAGCGTGGAGTTGGCATTGCCCTGGGATGGCTTGAAATGGCTGGGCGCGGGGCAGACCGACGCCCGGGCTGCGGCCGCTCCGGGCGATGTCTGGCGTATCGGTCTGATTCGAAGACAGGTGATCGACCAGCGCAGCCACCGCTGGCAGGCCACGTGGACCTGGCAGCCCTTGGTCCTGGTGGACGGCCTGATGCCCGAAACCCACCTGGAACTGGAGCTAGCCGGTTAGACGCCGGCAGTACTTCGGATGTCGGTAGTTCGGTTCGGAAGGGGAAGTCGGCGCGCTGCACGGCCGTGAGTTGAACTCGTCGTGTCGGGCGCGCGAAATCAGTTCCCGTGCATGAATCCCGAGAAGAAGTCGTTGCCCTTGTCGTCCACGACGATGAAGGCGGGGAAGCGTTCCACCTGGATGCGCCAGATGGCCTCCATGCCCAGTTCCGGGTACTCCACCACCGATACCTCCCGGATGGAGTCCTTCGCCAGCCGTGCGGCCGGACCTCCGATGGACCCGAGATAGAATCCGCCGTGCTTCTTGCAGGCGTTGGTGACCTGGACGGACCGGTTGCCCTTGGCGAGCATGACCATGCTGCCGCCGGCCGCCTGGAACTGGTCCACGTAGGTGTCCATGCGTCCCGCCGTCGTGGGGCCAAAGGAACCGGAGGCGTACCCTTCCGGCGTCTTGGCCGGTCCGGCATAGTAGACGCACAGGTCCTTGAAGTATTGCGGCAGCTCCTCGCCGCGGTCGAGCCGCTCCTTGAGCTTGGCGTGGGCGATGTCCCGGGCGACGATCATTGGACCCGTCAGGGAAAGGCGCGTGGCGACGGGATAACCGCTGAGCGTGGCACGGATATCGGACATGGGCCGGTTCAGATCGATTTCCACCACTTCGCCGCCGAGGGATTCGTCGGCGATCTCCGGCAGGTATTTCGACGGCTCGGTCTCAAGCTGTTCCAGGAAAATGCCGTCGCGCGTGATCTTCGACAGGACCTGGCGGTCCGCGGCGCAGGAAACGGCAATGCCCACCGGACACGAGGCGCCATGGCGCGGCATGCGGACCACCCGCACGTCGTGGCAGAAGTACTTGCCGCCGAACTGGGCGCCGATGCCGATTTCCTGGCTCATCCGGAGCACTTTCTCCTCCATCTCGAGGTCGCGGAAGGCCTGGCCGTGCTCGTTGCCCTCGGTCGGCAACGTGTCCAGGAAGCGCGCGCTCGCCAGCTTGGCCACCTTCAGCGTGTATTCAGCCGAGGTGCCGCCGACCACGATGGCCAGGTGGTACGGAGGGCAGGCCGCCGTGCCGAGTATGCGTAGTTTCTCATCGACGAATTCAAGGAAACGTTCCTCGTTCAGCAGCGCCCTGGTCTCCTGGAAGAGGAGGCTCTTGTTCGCCGAACCTCCGCCCTTGGTCATGAACATGAGCTTGTACTCATCGCCCCGGTCCGCGTAGAGTTCGATCTGCGCAGGCAGATTGGTCCGCGTGTTCGACTCGGTGAACATGTCCAGGGGGGCCTGCTGGCTGTACCGCAGGTTGGTGTTCAGGAAGGCGTTCATGGTGCCCTGCGCGATGGCGGCCTCGTCGTCGCCCTCGGTCCAGACGCGGTTGCCCTTCTTGCCCATGACGATGATCGTGCCGGTGTCCTGGCACATGGGCAGGATGCCGCCGGCGGAGATGTTGGCGTTCTTCAGCATCTCCATGGCG
>JAPOOT010000428.1 GCA_026713285.1 Gemmatimonadota bacterium
CTCGAAGACGGGACCGAGTGCGACATGGACCTGGGCACCTACGAGCGCTTCCTCGACGACGACCTGAACCGGAACAACTATATCACTTCCGGCAAGGTATACCGGATCATCCTCGACAAGGAACGCCGGGGCGAGTACCTGGGCCGGGACGTGCAGGTCGTGCCCCACGTGACGGGCGAGATCAAGAACCTCATGCGTACCAAGGCCCACGAGGGGCCCTACGATATCCTGGTCGTCGAGATCGGCGGCACCGTGGGGGATATCGAGAATATCCACTTCATCGAGGCCGCCCGGGAGATGCTCTACGACGAGGGACGGGACAATGTCCTGTCGGTCCACGTCACGCAGGTGCCCTATAACGAGGCCGCGGGAGAATTGAAGACCAAGCCCACGCAGCATAGCGTAAAAGCGCTGCTGCAGTTGGGGATCCAGCCGGATATCGTGGTATGCCGCTCGGCCATTCCTCTGAACAGCAGCGTCCGCCAGAAGATCAGCCTCTTCTGCAACATCGCCGAGGATCGCGTGGTCAGCAGTCCGGACACGGATTCCATCTACCGGGTGCCGACCCTGCTCGACCGCCAGCAAACGGTCCAGATCGTCGCCGAGAAACTCAACGTAAATCTCCCGCAGAGAACCGACAATCGACCGCAGGTGTTCGACATCTATCTCAAGTACCTGTCCGGTAGCCACCCCGAAATACGCATTGCCATTACCGGTAAGTACACGGCGCTCCACGATTCGTACGTGAGCATCCTCAATGCCCTGGACCACAGCAAGGTCGGCGTGGGCGTGAAGATCGTCACCGAGTGGATAGACACGACCGAATTCTCCGGTGATCGGCCGCTGGAAGAGGGCATGCTGGACGGGATTTCCGGAATGATCGTGCCCGGTGGGTTCGGCGAGCGGGGCGCCGAAGGAAAGATCCGGTTCATTCAGTACGCCAGGGAGAAGGGCTTGCCTTTCCTGGGCCTGTGCTACGGTTTCCAACTGGCCGTGGTGGAGTTCGCGCGCAACCAGTGCGGATTGCTGGAAGCCGCCCACGCGGAATTCGACGCGGAGACGGAAACACCGGTCATCTACCTGCTGCCCGACCAGCGAAAACTGGCAGGCATGGGGGCCACGATGCGGCTGGGAGGACACGAGGTGAAGGTAAGAGCGGACACGGTAGCCCACCGCTGCTACGGATCGGAATCGGCCATGGAGAGATTCCGCCACCGGTACGAGTTCAACAACCAGTACAGGGAACTCATCGAGCACAAGGGCATGGTGTTCTCCGGCATGACGCCTGACGAAGAGATCATGCAGATCCTGGAAATCCCCACGCACCCCTTCTTCGTAGGCACGCAGTTCCACCCCGAACTGACCAGCCGTCCATACAGGCCCCACCCCTTGTTCAAAGGGCTGGTACAGGCTGCTTTGACATACGCGGAATCAGGAGATAACCGGCAGGTGGCCATGCGGGCGCAGGCCGGTCAGGCGGAATAGCGGATTGCATGCGGGATGAGCGTCCGGCCGGTGGAGCGGAGCGGAATGCTTCAGCCGGCCTGCCGCGTCAGCCTGGATTTGATGCGGGCGGCGGTACGCCGGTGCACCACGTTGCGCTTGACGGCTTTATCCAATTTGGAATAGGCCTGGCCCAGTAACTCGGGCGCGGCTTTGGCATCCGTGTTTTCACGCAGGCGTTTGATGGCGGTTCTGAGGGCGGATTTCACCGTGGCGCTACGCCGCTGACGCACGCTTTCCTGGCGCAGGCGCTTTTTCGATGAGACGAGGCTAGGCAACTTTTACTCCCTTTATACGCTGGAACGATAAATACCGCATGGCGTGTCGGCCGATGCGGCCTGTTGTACGGTTCGCATGGAACAGACGCCAAATTACCCGTGAGGATGCCGGAAGTCAAGGTTAAATTGACCGTCCGGCATGATCTGGCGATACGAAAAACCGGCAATCGGCGTACGGTAAACCATCTCATGGCTGCGAAACCGACGGAAATTGAAGAAAAACTCAAGTCGCTGCCCGGAAAGCCGGGCGTGTACTTGATGAAAGACACCCGGTCGCGCATCATCTACGTGGGCAAGACGCGCGCGTTGCGCCAACGGATCCGCTCGTACTTCCAGAAAAACCGCCACACGGAGCCGAAATCGGTCGCCCTGGCCAGCCGGATACATGATTTCGATTACGTTGTGACCGAATCGGAAGCCGACGCGCTGCTGCTCGAAGACCACCTCATCAAGGAGCACAGGCCGCGGTACAATGTGATGCTGCGCGACGACAAGTCCTTTCCCTTCATCATGCTGACCAACGAGACCTACCCCAGAGTCGTGGTCACGCGCAACGTCCGGCAGGACGGGGCCCGGTACTTCGGACCCTACACCAACGTGAAGGCCATGCGCCGGACCATCGACCTGGTCCGGAAAGTCTTTCCCCTGCGCACCTGCCCGAGCGCGAACGCGTGGCCGTCCATGGACCGGCCCTGCCTCGACTACTACATCGACCGCTGTCCCGGGCCGTGCAAGGGCCACATCGGCGAGGAAGGATATGGCGAGATCATCGACCAGGTCTGCCGGTTTCTCTCCGGCAGGACGAAGGATCTGCTGAAACAGCTGAAGGAACGCATGGCGCGGGCCTCGGAGCAACTGCAGTTCGAACTGGCGGGACGCATCCGCGACCAGATCGTCGCCATCGAAAAAACGACCATTCGGCAACGCGCATTCTCGAGCCGGGAAGTGGACCGGGACATTATCGGGCTCGCGCGGAACGGAACCGACGTCTGCGGGGCGGTATTGCAGGTAAGGGAGGGCAAGCTGCTGGGCAAGGAGCACTTCTTCCTGACGGCGCCCGAGGAGTCCACGGAGCCGGAAACGTTGGGCGCCTTCCTGACCCAGTACTACCTCGCAGCGCAACTTTGGCCCGACGAGATTCTACTGGCCTGCGAACCGGAAGGTATCGAGGCGTTCCGGGAATGGACGGCCCGGCAGCGGGGATCCAGAGTCGAAATCGCCGTACCCCGGCGCGGCGATAAGGCCGCCATGGTCCGGTTGGCCGCTCAGAACGCCGAACTGCAGTTGAATACCCACGCGCTGAAACGGGCCGAAGCCCGGGTCCGCCGCAGTATTCCGGCCGCGGTAGGGGCGCTGCAGGAGATCCTGGGCATCGACATCCCGCCGAGGCGCATCGAGACTTTCGACATCTCCAACATCCAGGGATCGGACCCGGTGGCCTCCATGGTCTGTTTCGTGGACGGCCGCCCCCGCAAGTCCGACTACCGGAAGTTCAAGGTCAGAGACGTGATCGGTCCCAATGACTTCGCCATGATGCAGGAAGTCGTCGGCCGGCGTTACCGGCGGTTGATCGACGAAAGCAAGCCGCTACCCGACCTTGTGCTCATCGACGGCGGAAAGGGACAGCTCTCCAGCGTCCGGCAGGTCCTGAACGAACTCGGCCTGGTCGATCTGCCCGTCATCGGCCTTGCGAAGCGGCTGGAGGAAGTATTCCGTCCGGGCCAATCCGAACCGATCGTCATTCCAAGGTCGTCCCCCGCACTGAAAATGCTCATGCAGGCCAGGGACGAGGCCCACCGGTTCGCCGTCACCTTTCACCGGCAGCGACGGGGAAACCGGATGATCCGCTCCGAATTGGACAACATACCCGGCGTAGGGCCCAAGCGGAAACAACATTTGATCATGGCGATCGGGTCCGTGGAAGAGATCAGAAAGTGCACCGAAGAGGAACTCACCGCGGTCA
>JAPOOT010000160.1 GCA_026713285.1 Gemmatimonadota bacterium
CGCGGTTTCACCCTGTAACGGTGAGAATCTGAACCGATCCCGGGTATCGGCCTTCAGCAACAGATCTACGAATCCGTTGCACAGGCCGCACACGCCGTCGAAGAACAGGATGGGATGATGGTGGCCGGTCTGGTCGTTTTGGCCCATTCGATCCGCTCGATCGGTTCGATCCGTGCGATCCGTGTGTTTCGCGTGATCCGCGTCACTTTGGGCCGAGTCGTTCACCGCTCAGCGTCCTTTACTGGGTCGAGACACTAACGACTCCGGTTGTTCACCGGGCCACGTTCCCCATGCCCAGGTTCTACCGGGCCCAGGTCTTGTTCTCGAGGACCGACTGGTTCTCGTATATGGAACCCCCGCGTTCAGCCCCGGGCAAGGGCATGCGGACGGGCAGGTCGGCCATGCGCGGCTCGTTGGTCGGTTCACCCCGGAGCAGGTTCCGGTTGAAGGCATCCCAGTCGCCCGCGCCGGACAATGGCCAGGCATCGGCGGCAGCGTATTGAAACAGGAGCAGGCGTCGGGGCGCGCCGGAATAGTTGGGCGCCGAGCCGTGCAGGGTCCGCACGTGATGGATCGAAATGCCGCCCGCCGGAACTTCCAGGGCCACGACGTTTTCGGGTGTGAAATCCGAATCGGTCACGGCGCCGCAGAACCGGCCGTGCTGGTGGTGGTCGTAGGTCGGACCCTTGTGCGAACCCGGTATGACCAGCAGGGCACCGTTCGCTTCGTTCATTTCGTCGATGCAGACGCCCACGGCCAGGATATCGTCGTTGGTATGGGGGTAGAAGGCCCAATCCTGGTGCCATTCCACCGGGCTGCCGTAGTCGGCGGACTTCATGTTCAGTTTGTTGCCGTTGGTCCGTATGCCGTCGCCGACCAACCGGGCCACGATGTCCAGGATCCCGTCGTGCTTGATGGTGCGCATGTATACGTCGTGGTGCTCGATTGGGCTCTTGAGGCGGCGCACCTTCGGATCGTGCGGAGCGTGATTGGGCTCGAGATCGTACAAGTCCGTGTGTTCGGTGAAGGCGGCGGATTTTTCAACGAATTCGTCGGTCACCCGTTGCAGATCCGCGACCTCGGCGTCCGAAAGCACTTTATCAACGGTCAGGTAACCATTCTCATGGTAGAAGTCGACCTGTTCCTGGGATATCATGGGGTCCTCCGTTTATTGGACTGGTTGCCGTTCGCCGTGTTGATCGGCCAGCCTTTCAGCCTGGTGTCGATTTATCGTCAACTGTACTGCGCTTCGTCAGGCCGCGGGAGGCGTTCTTCGACCGGCAAGAGAACCGGGCCGCCTTGCCGTGGCGCGGAGAGGTAGTAATAGGCCGTGCTCGAGTAATCGTTACTCAGCTTGTTCGCGTGTCCGTGTTCGATGGACATGCGGAAACTCTTTTTAAACCGGATCGGATCTTCGATATGATACCGGTAGACGGTGTTCTTGCCTTTGAACGTCCAGTCGGAGTTTCCGCTGTAGAGAATGATCCCGTGATAGGGCGCCTGGAATTCCGTCGTCGGGCCATACGCCCCGTGATACCAATCTTCGGTGCCGGTCCCGTGCAACGAGGGCGGCCATGACTCGCCGTCGATGAACATCATGTCGTCGCCTTCGCCGTACCAGTCGTTCGGGTTGCGCTGAAAGCAGTCGATGTCCAGGTGGGCTCCGCAGTATATACCGTCGCCCTCGACCTCGCAGATGACGTAGTTCTCGCTGTCGCTCGTATTCAGCCAGCGGGGGTCGTTGCGATATACGTCGGGTTTGAGCCCTTCTTCGAAAGCCCATCCCTTCGTATCGGCTTCCCTGCGCCACTGCACGTGAAAATACGCCTGATCGGCCACCGCGTCAACGGTGGGATACGTTTCATAGTCGATGTAGAAGTAGTGAAAGTAGCCTTCGGCGCCCTGGTTTTCTATCTCGATAACGGCCTTTTCCTTAAACGGCATGGGCCACCAGGAGTTGAATCCCTTTCCGTCCTGCGGACTCATCTGAAGCGGCGCGGTGATGAAATCCTTGCGCATGCCGTGGCCGAGTCCGAAGAAATCGCCGATCGGACATTCCACGCTCGGTTCCGTGGCCCCGTCCCAGTACATGCGCAGCACGATACGGCGGCAGTAGTCTTCCGCGGGCATGCCGAGCGTCATCCAGATATGCTTGATGCACCCCGGGCCGTCGATCTGCCCGATGACGCGTTTCTCGCCGGCCTCGATCCGCCAGGCGTCGGTATTGGCCCCGTTCTCTTCCCAGCTTGAAATCCGGTGGCTTTCGTAGGTGCGAAGCGTTGGCAGCGACACCAGGCTGGTCTGGCCGATCATGATTCCTCCCTTGTGGACTGCAATGGCGGACCTCCATTTTACCGTGCTGATCGCCGGTCATTCTCCGTATTTCACTTCATTCGGACGCGGAAACTGCCGCGAACTGTCGGTCACCCGCCGTATTTCGCCTCGTCCGGTCGAGGCAGCCGCGCTTCGACCGGCAACAGGGCCGGGCCGCCGCGCCGCGGTTCGGACAGGTAGTAATAGGCGGTGCTGGCGTAGTCGTTGCTCAACTTGTTGGCATGTCCGTGTTCGATGGAAATGCGGAAGCTCTCGCGAAACCGGATCGGGTCCTCGATGTGGTAGCGATAGACCGTGTTCTTGCCCTTCCACCGCCACGCGTCGTTGCCGCTGTAGAGAATGATGCCGTGATAGGGCGCGTTGTACTCGTCCGTCGGACAGTAGGCGCAGTGGTACCAGTCCTCCGTGCCGGTCCCGTGGAGCGAAGGCGGCCACGCCTTGCCGTCGATGAACATCATGTCGTCGCCCTCGCCGTACCAGTCGTTCGGATTGCGCTGGAAGCAGTCGATGTCCAGGTGTGCGCCGCAGTAGATCCCGTCTCCTTCGACATCGCACATGACGTAGTTTTCGCTGTCGCCTCTATTGTACCAGCGCGGATCGTTCCGGTACTCGGCCGGCTTCAGGTTCTCCTCGTAGGCCCAACCCCTCGTATTGGCTTCCCGGCGCCATTGCACGTGGAAATACGCCTGGCCTGCCACCGCTTCCACCGTGGGATAGGTCTCGTAGTCGATGTAGAAATAGTGATTGTATCCTTCGTCGCCCTGGTTCTCCACCTCCAGCACGGCCTTCTCCCTGAAGGGCATGGGCCACCACGA
>JAPOOT010000435.1 GCA_026713285.1 Gemmatimonadota bacterium
CCCGGTCACGGTATCCAGCGCGTAAAGCCTGGTATTCGTCCCGCCGGCCATGTACAGGGTTCCGTTGTGGGAGGCCAGGCCCATGGGCTGGGATTCGCCGACTCCGAATTCCACGGCGTCGCCGACCCGCGTGGCCACGCCGGTTTCCGGTTCCAGCGTATACAGCGCCGCGTTCCAACCACCCGTCATGTACAATTCGCCGTGATGGGCAGCCAGGCCGTAGGGCCGGTACTCGTCGACATCGAATCGCACGGCCTCGCCTACAGGCCTGGCTTCCCCCGTGTTCGGATTCAGTCTATACAGCCGGTCTGCGCCTTCGCCCACCATGAGCAGACCCTCGGCGAAACCGGCTTCGTCGCACCGCGACCCGTTCCATTCCTCCAGGCCATCGACCCAGGCCAGCAAAGCCGGGGTGCTCGGCAAGCACAGTCCGGCATTGTCGTGAATGTAAAAGTGGGTGACATCGCCAAGCCCCGAGAAAGTCTCGGGTATCATGCCGGTGAACTGGTTTTCATGGAGAAACAGCACTTCGAGATCGTCTAACTGTCCCAATTCGGCGGGAATGGGACCGGACAGTTCGTTGCCGAACAGGTACAGCGCTTCGAGATCCTGGAGCCGTCCGAATTCGGCTGGAATGGGACCGGACAGTTCGTTGTTATGCAGGTAAAGGAACTCGAGATTGGGGAGTTGACCCAGTTCTACAGGCAACGGCCCCGATAGCTGGTTTCCGTAAAGACTCAGCAGACGCAACTTGGGAAGCTCGCCGAGCACCGGCGGGATCTCGCCCGAGAGCTTGTTGGAGTTAAGGAATAGTATCTCGAGGTTATGGAGCTGTCCCAGTTCGGCGGGGATCGGTCCGGATAACTGGTTGGCATCGAGATCTATGCGGTGCAGCTTCGTCAGCTGACTCAATTCAATCGGTATCGTCCCCGTCAACTGGTTCCGCCAGATCACCAGGTCCTCCAGGCTGGCCATATCGCCCAGTTCAGGCGGGATCGTACCGGTCAACTGGTTCGTGTCCAGGTGCATTAACTCCAGATTGGAAAGTTGCCCGAGTTCGGCGGGGATCGATCCGGAAAGTTCGTTTCGGTGCAGATTCAGGAACTCGAGATTGGCGAGTTGACCCAGTTCAGGCGGGATCGTACCGGTCAGGTGATTTCCGCCCAGGTCCAGTCGCTTCAGGCTGGTCATCAGCCCCAATTCAGTAGGAATCGATTCCGACAGGTCGTTGTTTCCGAGATTCAACACTTCCAGGTAGGAGAACGATGTGAGTTCAACGGGGACGGTCCCCGCCATCTCGTTGCTGCCCAGATCGAGGATCCTTAGTTCGCCGAGTTGGGAAAGTTCGGCCGGGATGGCGCCCAATACCTGGTTATTCGCCAGATCCAGTTCTCGCAGCAGGGCAAGATGAACGAGGTTGCCGGGCAACCGGCCCGACAGGTTGTTCGACCGCAGTTCAAGCCGGATCACCCGTCCGTTGGCGTCGGTCGTTACGCCGTGCCATTCGGTCAGGGGTTCTTCACTCAGCCAGTTCTCGCCGTCATTCCAGTTCGAACCATCCAACGCGTGGTAGAAATCGACCAGCGTGGTGCGATCGCTGATTACGATGGATACCATTACCGTCACGCTGGCCGAAACCGCGCCTGAGGTGACTGTAACGACTGCGGTGCCGCTCCGCACGGCCGTAACCGTGCCGTCGTCGCTTACGGTCGCCACCGACTCGTCGCTGATCAGCCATTTCACACCCGCGTCTTCGATGACCTGGCCATTCTCGTCGAGGACGAAGGCCTTCAGACTTGCGGTCTCACCCGCCTTTGTAAGCGTTACCGACGGAGGCTCAACCATTATCGTACGCGCCGACTGGGATACGGAAACCGTAGACTTACCCTGTTTCTGTCCCGCGGTGGCCGTGATGTCGGCCACGCCGTTATTGAGCGCTGTGACGAGTCCGCCGCTGGTCACGGACGCCACGGATGGATTCCGGCTCGACCAGACCACCGCCTGTCCCGACGATGACGCGCCGGCCTCGTCCTGCACCTGTACGGCAAGTTGCAGGGACTGCCCGATCGCAGTGAGCGTAACCATTTTTGGCGTCACGACTACGTTTGCCGGTCCGGTCGATCGGGTGGGGCTGTCCTTGCCGCAGGAGACCACTGCAAATAGCGCGACCAGGAAGAGGATGGGGGCGGAGTTCCTTCGGGTGGCATTCCTCCGGGTGGTACTCTTTTGAGCGGTGTTCTTTTGAGCGGAACACTTTTTACGATGCGTATTTCGGGTAGATGAAGGCGAAGCCGATTCGCGACCGGAATGACGGTGAAAATGCATATGTGGATACACTTCTCTTGTTTACGGCACGTTTGAACGCGCCTGCTCGGCCACGTGCGCCGCGAATCCCGAACCCGCCTCCGCGTAGAGGTAGTACACGCTCGATGCGCCGGCCGCCTCGAGGGGCTCGATCTCATCGGGAAATCGGGCCGTGGCAACTACTCGGCCGCTGAACGAGGCGGTCTTGAGCATATCGAGGACGGCGAGGTTGGCGGCCAGGTTCGGAAGCGTCAGCATCACCAATTCAATGGTGTGGGCTTCCCGTACGCGATCCCAGAAGTCCGCGTCGCTGACGTCGCCCAGCAGCACGTGGCGGCCATTAGCCTGCTGACGTTCTACTTTTACCGCGTCCATCTCCACGCCGACGACGGTCTCGCCGTGGAGCCGATGCATGTTGTCGTACGCCGCGGTGCCGACGCGGCCCATGCCGATCACCGCGATCTTCGACCCGCCGATATCGAACAGCCGGTCATCGGCGAGCCGCTCGGGCCGTTGAAGGCGGTTCCACCAAGTCCGGTACCGGGCGTGGATCTGTTGGGACCAGACGTTGAGGCTCGCCGCAACTACGCAGGACAGGGCCAGGGCGATCGCGATTACGATCAGCCAGCGGCCGTCGAGCCAACCGTTGCCAACGCCGATGGCCGCGACGATGAGCCCGAATTCACTGAAGTTGGTCAGGTTGAGCGACGCCATAAGCGAGGTTCGGGCCCGCAACTTGAACCCCGACAGCAGGGCGAAGAAGAACGCCGACTTGAGCAGCACCAGCGGCGTAACAGCCGCGCCGACGAGCACTACATCCAGCGTCAGCGGGCCGGACAGGCCGATGGAGAGGAAGAAGGCGAGCAGGAAGAGATCCTTGAAGCCGAGCATGGTCTTGGCCATTTCGTCGGCCTTGCTGTTATTGGCGATCAGCACGCCCAGGGCGAGGGCGCCCAGATCGCCCTTTAAGCCGACCAGCTCGAATATCTCCGCGCCGCCCAGTGCAAGCAGCAAGCCGTAAAGGACCAGGAGTTCGCCGTGGCCGACGCGCCGCAGAATATAAACCAGCAGCGGCCGCATCGGAATGAGGAGCAGAACCAGTAGCGCCGTGAAAGACGGGCTCAGGCCGGTCGAGAACGCGATAAAGACGACAGCGGCCAGATCCTGTACGATGAGTATGCCAACGGCGATACGTCCATGCAGCGAAGCCGTCTCCCCCCTTTCTTCCAGTACCTTCACGACAAACACCGTGCTGGAAAAACTCAATGCAAAGGCGATCAGCAGAGACCGGCCGAGATCGAGACCGGAGAAGAGAGATGTTCCCCATAGGGCGAAGGCAAAGAAGGCCGTTCCGAAGACCAGCACGACCATGGCCATATGCAATCCGGTGACGGCCCAGACCTGCGGCCGCGCGAAGGTGCGGAGGTTCAGCTTGAGGCCGACGGTGAACAACAACAGGGTGATGCCGAGGTCCGACAGTCTCCGGAGCACTTCTCCGCCGCCGATGCCGTACAGGTTGAGCACGAATCCCGCGCAGAGGAATCCGACCAGGGGGGGCAGCCCGACGGCTCTGGAAAGTAGGCCCAGCGCGAACGCTATGGCGAGCCAGGCGAGGTCTCCGAAGGCAAAGGCGATCTGTTCGAAATCCATGATGCGTCCATTCGGCTTTACAGCGTGTTCTCTTTGGAGATCGTGCGGTCCGTCCAGATTCGTACCCCCAAATTACCAGACGCGCGCTACCGGTGTCAACGCAAAACCACAGCCGAAATGCGCGGATTGGAGTGAACGCAATGGCAGGTAAGACATCCAGGCTATCGATCAATATATGCGGTTCCTCGAACCCATCGGTGAACGGCTACTGTGAAGGATCCAGTTGGGCATTCAGTTACGGAAGGGATTTCGTATCGTCAGATCTCCGATCTGCTGTCCTGGCCGCAGGTCTTCGCTGAATAGCGTTTCGCAGCCGGATTCAATCGCTGCCGCAACGATCAGGCTGTCGTAAAAACGGTAGCCGTAACGCATCTGAAGATCAAGGCCGCGGTGGTATAGACTTTCGCTCGGATAGATCTGCCAAAGCGGTAGCAGCACATATTCAAAAATACGCCGGACCTGGAGTGGCGCCGCATTTAGCTTACCCGTTAGCACATGCACGGTTTCCTGGACAACCTGGAAGCTGATGCAACCCTTTCTGTCTTCCAGAGCTTGCTGAACCAGGTCTTCGGCACTCGTACGTTTGTGGTCATCTGTTTCGTCGAACAAGTAAATCAAGATGTTTGTGTCCAGAAAGTAGTCAGCGCTCATTTATCTCGTCCCGGGTGAACGTACGACCGCCAGTGAAGATGCTGCGCTGCAATTCACGAATGACATCCATGGCTTCGGCAGTCCGCTGTTCGTGACGAACGTAGTACTCCAACCATAGTCGGAATTGCCGGTTTAAAGTCGTATGTTCCGAAATTGCCTGTCTGCGCGCAGCTTCTATCAGGTTTTCGTCCGCACTGAGCGTGATGTTTTTCATGGTCGCTTCCTCTTGGTTGTTTCCTCTCAGTCGCCTACAATATATCGATTTACACAATTTTAGTGTACACTATATTCGTGTAGAAGTCAACAAAGTTGCTGATTTATCCTGGAGAATCCTTCGCCGTCGTGGATCTCGATATGGAGACTCAAGACTCGACGGCCGCCTAACGACAAGCCTATCGACAAAAGCAGGAGGTTTCAATGGGGATGTCGGCACGGGCCTTCGCGAACTCAAGCCTCTGTCGCAGCAAGCGAAGCTCGTTGGCATCTCCGGCGTGTTCGACGCATTCGACCAGCCCCTGAAGCGCCCACACGTTATCGGGATGCTGGCAGCAGCGCGGCAGGCTTCCGTCGTAGCCGAGGTCGGCGCGGAACACGGCTTCGGCCTCTTCGAACATGCCCTGCTCGGCGAGGAGCGCGCCGAGGGCGTGGCGCGGGGGATGCATCCAGGCCCAGGGCTCGGTGTAGTTGAGCGCGTCGTCACGCGAAACGGCAAGGCGCAGGCTGGTAAATGCGCGATCGTAGTTCCCCTTCCGGTATTCGAGCTCGCCGTCGAGCATGGCTTCGCCGATTCGGAGCATGTCGCGCACCGTGTTGCTGAGGAAGATCGCGTTCTCGGGAATGGCGGCCGCGGCCTCCTCGAACACGTCGCGTGCGGCTTCCGCCTCTTCGATATGGCCGAGGGCCGCGTGCGCCACACCCTGTCCGTAAGCATGCATGGCGGTTTCGATCGGGCGAAGCGATTCCTCGCGCGGCCTGGGCGACGCGATCAGATCGTGCCAGCGTCCGAAGCGAACCAGGACGTGCGTGGTCATTGCGGAGTAGCCATCGAGGATGGAGGCCATGAAAGGCGCGCTACGGGCGATCAACTCGGGCGTGGCCATCGCGCGGATCCGGTCGGCGGCAAGGGTGGCCTTGCCGAGTTGACCGAGAAACATGGCCGTGTACATGTAGAGATGTAGATCATGGCACCGCATGGTGGTGTAGAAGTTCCGGTCTCCGGCATAGGCGAGGTACCTGTCGTCGGCGTAGATTGCCCGTTCGCTCTGGACCACCGATTGCGCCCAGTCGCCGCAGAGCACGTATATGTGCGCCGACATGTGTTCCAGGTGGCCGGCGTCGGGCAGTAGGCCGCGCAACAGGTCGGCCGCTTTGAGCCCGCGCTCCGGCATGGGCGACATTTCCAGCATATGGATGTACAGGTGGCAGATGCCCGGATGGATGGGGCCGGTCCGCCCGGTCCGCTCGATCCGCTCCATCCAGGCCTCCATCACCGGCATCACCTCGCTCGTGTGGCCACGCGGGTTGGGCCGTCCGGTCTGAAGGTTCCAGAGCTGGCGCGGCGTGCAGTTCATCGCCGCATCGAAATAGAGGGCGGCGATATCGGCGTCATCCCCAAACGCCCGGGACGTGTCGCGCATCGCGTCGGCATAGTCCCAGTGCCAGGCGTCCAGCACCTCTGTATCGCGCTCTTCGCCATTCCGGTACCGCTTCGCCAGCGCCTGGATGAGAGCCTGCTCGGCCGGCGACCCATCGCCCGCGAGCGACCCATCACCAACCAGCGACACCGCTTTCGTCACCGCTTCATGGCAAACCGGCAAGATCTGGGCGATTTCAGCTTCGGAATACCTGATCCAGGCGCGGTTGTAGTGGGGACCGTTCGCGTAGGCGATCCCCCACCAGACCATGGCGCACTCCGGGTCCGCTTCTGCCGCACGTCTGAAGCAGGCAACGGCTTCTTCGTGATTGAAGCCGTAGGTCCAGTTCAGGCCCCGATCGAACCAAAGCTGGGCGGCGTCTGATTCCGTCGTGATTTTGCGGGACCAGCTTCCAAGATCGAAATCATAGCTCATGGTGGTCTGCTCGTGGTTGAACGGCGACTGTGGGCCGGGTTTACGCGGTAGATCGGCGGCCGGTTTTGCGCGGGCGTCCGTGGTCGGGCTTATGCGGCCATCAGGCGACGGCTTCACACAGGCTCCGGGTATCCCGCGGCCTCGGCGGTCGGGCTTACCCGGGCTCAAGGTAACCCACCGCCTCGGCGGCCTGCGCCCATTCCAAAGTACGATGAAACGTCTCGCGCGTCACCTTCTCAAATCCCTCGATCAG
>JAPOOT010000439.1 GCA_026713285.1 Gemmatimonadota bacterium
CCCGCATCGCCCTTCGGACCTGTGGCGCCATCTTGTCCTGCAGGACCCGGCGGGCCTGCCGGCCCCGGAATGCCCTGGTCGCCCTTCGGTCCCTGCGACCCTGCCGGACCGACTTTGCCCTCGCATGCATAGAAAACCAGGGTTACGGCGATCAATAGAAGGTTTCTCATGACTTGCCTCTCCGTGAAGTGGTGGCTTGCAGGGGATTGGTGGGGACGTTTGTCCCCCGCAGATTGCACCGGGCGCGCCTGCTGACCGACATCGTAACCGGATGGTTTGGAATACATCACGGCCCTAGCGGTCCAAGTGATTCAAGCGCGGATAAGTTCAAGCGGGTTTCAAGACACGCTTGCCGTCCGCCCTTAAACATTTTTGTTGTTATTTTATGATGACCAAACATGATCTTGATGAGTATATATTAACGTTTATATTCGCAATGTCTAACGTTTAACAGAGAATAACGCCTTATATAGTGACATAATAGTGTTATACTATATTGATTAGATGATTTTAATGTGACTATTGAAAATCGGAATGCTATCGCATCGTCCTGGTCGGTCGTTGTCGTATCGGATCTGCTGATTTTGATCGACCGGGATGCGGATCTTATTGCGGCGCAAGAGTTGGCAGGTGGTAATCACAAAGCAACTCAGACTCAGGGACCTGGCAGCCCATCTCATCTCGCTCGGCTACGCCTCGTAAAGGACTAGGTTCTCATTGTATGAGATTGCCGTAAGTATCGATAGGCTGGTGGAATACCGACTGCTAAATTGAATGAGGTAGAGCATGGCAGACGATCCTGAGCTCAGATACACCAAGTCAAACCGGTGGACCTGGCTGCTTGATAAGACAGCTTATGTCGGTGGTACCGTTCTGCAGGCTTTCATTACGACCCTGGTACTCAGTGCGGGATACATGGTTTTCAATGATTTCATAGCTCCCGTACCCGATATAACTGGCAGGTGGAAGTTCACGGTTTATTATGAAAACACCGCCAACACGAGATTTCAGGGACTTGCCGTGACCTACAAGACGGCAAGTATGAACCGGTGGAGCCGTCCTCGTCATGTGATGAAACCTTTGACTGTAAAGCCGCTGCGATGATGTCCTTTTAACAACTCTATCAATCTACCATCAAAACAGGATAAACCGCATGAACAGGGTAATAGGACCTTTTCTGGGCGCAAGAGGACCGGGCCGAATCAGAATCGTCATCGGTCTGCCGGATTCGCAATTTGATTCCTTGACCTGCGAGGTGCTGGATTCACGAGGTTTACCTTGCGGGCCGCCATTGGAATCCCGCCCGACGTCCGGCGTATTCAAGAGTTTCGTTTTCGACGTGGAAGATCTCGCTGAAAATGAGAATTACACCTACGTCATCAAAGACGATAACGGACCGGTCGATCTTGGATCGGGACTTGGGGAGGCAGACTGTCATTTCCGGGGTCCCGCGGAATTCGGCGAAGAGGATTACTTCATTCTTCTGAGTTGCAACGATCCATTTGCGGCCGACGGCAAGAGCACGGGCGCGCCCTGGGCGATGTGGGACCGCCTGGAGGAAGATACCAGGGGCGATGAAAACTGCAGATTGCTGTTGCTGGGCGGCGACCAGGTATACTGCGACGAACTTGAACGGCAAAGAGAAGGCAAGGGCTTCATTAAGAAACTGGAGAAATCAGGCGATGCGACGTCGGTTGAAGTTAAGCTTAGGGACGCGTTCATCCAGCAGTATCACAAATACTGGAATCACGACTCCCTGCGCAAGGTGTTCGCCCGGATCCCAAGCCTGGCGATGTGGGACGACCACGATATAACCGACGGTTGGGGAAGCAGACTGGAGTCCTTTGACGGTACAGAGACAAAACCCTCGTGGCGAAGGTATTTCAATATTGCGCGGGAAGCGTTCGAGGCCTATCAGGCCGTGAGGAATCCGGCGCCGTTCACAGGCTCCGGATACACGAGTTTTCTGGATGTGGGAAGACTTAGATTCTATATGATGGATTTCAGAAGCGAAAGAAACGCCACGAAAGCACAGCTTTGGTCGGAGGACAGTCATAACGACTTCATGAAGAATCTGGCGGAAGTCCCCCGGGACACCGAGAAGGTATTTGTCCTTAGTCCGGTCGTCGCGCTGAGATGCAATTTCGAAGGCGACAGGCGACTCTCGCGTGTGTCCGAGATGCTCTTTTCGTTTCGCCGCTGGATGAAGGAACGTCCGTGGACGGGTGTCTTAAGATGCCTGGCCATGGCGGATATTGCGGTACTGGTCACTGCCCTCCTGGCGTTGGTACTGCTGCCCAGTTTGCTTTCCTTTGCCGAAGACAGTCTGATCGCTGCCATGCGGGTCACCTCGGTATTCGTTACGGTTACGGGGGCTCTTGCTATTCCGTCGATAGTCTGCCTGCTGGCCATGCTGCTGCCCAGAATACCGGAACTGCCGGATATCGCCGACGACTTGAACGACAGCCTGACCTCCGAAAAGAACAGGAACACCTTTACGAAGATCCTGAAACAGCTGTTCGCACTTTGCGATCAGGGCAAATATGTAGCGATCCTCGCCGGGGACATTCATGTTGGCGGTCTTTCGGAGTTCATTCGAACGAAACCCGGCAGTACCACTTCCATCCCGCAGATCGTGTCTTCACCTATCGCAAGCGTGCCGATGCCCAAGGCCGTAGAAGGGCTGACGACGACCACTTCCGAGATGAGGATGTGGTGTGAAAAGAAAGAAAACTGCTACGGCAAGAACCTGTTCTACCAGTCGAAACGCAACTATGTCAAGATATACCCACATCGATCAGGTTCGGCGAGCGGGAAGCCTCTGCTGTACTATTTTGAAGGCCATACCGAACCGACGGCCCTTCATGATTCGATGCGGCCCGCGGACTGAGCGGAACAGGTCTTCAGCAGTCCATGCTTTTGTGTTCCGGTTTGTAGAGCGAACCCCCGACGGAGACGACCGCCCGGGGTTCGTTTGTTATTCCGGCACCCATGATCTTAGCGCGTTTCTCTACGCGTCGAGCACCGGACAAGGGGTAGTAGCTGACCGGGCTCGTAGACGTCGCGAACCCAAAGGAGTTGTAACCTGACATGAAACTCGCCGAACAGATACAGCGTCTTTACGCCCGAGCGAACGCAGCCGACCGGGATGAAGCGCGAGCAGCCTTCGCCGCACTCCGAACCGAACTCGCGCAAGGCCGGGTGCGCGCGGCTGTACCTGACCCGTCGTCCCCGACCGGCTGGCGTGTTAATGCCTGGGTAAAGCAGGGTATACTGGTGGGATTCCAATGCGGCGACGTGGTGGCCTTCGACTCGCCGAATGCCGACTCGCCCTGGCTCGACAAGGATACCTTGCCGCTCCGTCCGCTTTCCACCGTGTCGAAAGTCCGTATTGTACCGGGCGGATCGTCAGTGCGCGACGGCGCCTACCTTGGCCGCGGCGTAATCTGCATGCCGCCGATGTACGTTAATATCGGTGCCTATATTGGAGAGGGGAGCCTCATCGACTCGCACGCGCTTGTCGGATCCTGTGCGCAGATTGGAAGTGGCGTCCATGTCAGTGCCGGGGCACAGATCGGTGGAGTGCTTGAACCGGTAGGCGCCCTCCCTGTGATCGTCGAAGATGACGCGCTTATCGGAGGCAACACCGGTCTTTACGAAGGCGCGGTAATCAAGCGCCGGGCGGTAATCGGCGCCGGTACCGTGCTGACCGGGTCCACCCCAATTTATGATCTGCCCAGGAGACGTATTATCAGGCCGGCGGAGGGTGGGCCGACCATAGTGCCGGAAGACGCTGTCGTCGTCCCGGGTGCGCGTGCAGTTACCAGCGGCGCCGGACCTGGCTGGGGTCTGTCGCTCGCGACACCTGTAATCGTTAAGTACCGTGACGATCGTACGGACACGCGAGTGGAACTCGAAGCATGGATCCGTTAGTCGCCGTAGAACGCCTTGGATGATCTACCGCATCAATCTAACTTCCCACTCCGCACAAATTGCCTTGATTCAGCTATGGTGGA
>JAPOOT010000440.1 GCA_026713285.1 Gemmatimonadota bacterium
AAAAATAGATCGCTCGCTGCGTTCGGACACCGGCCTGTAGGTAATATCTACGTGGTAAGCAGGAGGAATCGATTTCATGGAAACGAAGGAACTGAAGTTCACTGCGACGGTGGAAAAAGGCGAGGTATCGGCCTTGTTTGCCGATCCCGGCGACGCGAAAGCACTACTCGTGCTCGGTCACGGGTCGGGTACGAATTTGCGGCACAGCTTCATGCAGGAACTGAGCGACGCGTTGAACGGTGCGGGGATCGCCACCTTTCGGTTCAATTACCCCTATTCCGAGAAGGGCGGCGGTGGAATGGACGGTGAGAAGGTTCGACTGGCCACGGTGCGGGCCGCTGTCGAGACGGCGGCCAAGCACGGTGACGGATTACCCCTTTTCGCCGGCGGACATTCCATGAGCGGCCGCATGTTCTCGTTGGCCTGCGCCAACGCGCCCATAGAAGGGCTGAAGGGCATCGTGTTCATCGCGTTTCCGCTACACGCAGGCAAGCCCACTACGGAACGCGCCGAACACCTCAAGGCGGTAGATATACCTATGCTGTTCCTGTCGGGGCAGCGGGACAAGATGGCCGACCTCGCGTTGCTGGAACCGGTCGTGGAGGCCCTGGAAAACGCGACCCTTCACGTCGTCGACACGGCGGATCATGGGTTCAAGGTGCTTAAGCGCCGGAATACCGATGAACCTGTCATGGAGGAACTGGCCCGGGTTTCTGCCGAGTGGATATTGAAATAGGGACAGGTACCCGCATAACTCCTTGATGTAACCGGCTTGATTCAGGTATGTTAGCGCTCATGGATACACTGACCATCATACTGCTCATCGCTTTTATCGCCAGTCTGGCCGTGGCAGTCGGCGTGCTGATCTGGAGCATTAAAAACAGCGGCAGGATCAGCGAATTGAGCGGCGAGAAGGCAAGCATGGAGACCGAACTGGGCTTGGCGCGCGAGCAAGTGGCAGAAGTGCGCGAGCAACTGGCAGAAGCGCAGAAAGCGCTCGACGAGGCCCGCAAGTTGGAAGTCGAACGGGCAAAGCTGCAACAGCAACTCGAAAACGCGCAGGAACGTATCGGCGACCGCGACGAGGTGGAGAAACGGTTCAAAGATACGTTCAAGGCTTTGTCGTCGGAGGTCCTGAAATCGCAGCAGGAGTCGTTCAAGGCCAGTGCCGAGGAGACGTTGAAGGCGCGGCAGGAAGCCGTCGAAAAACTGGTCAAGCCCCTTTCCGAGAAGATCGAGACGCTGGACAAGGCACGGGCCGAGAACGCGGGTGAATTCCGTGAGCAGATGCTGAACCTCATGCAGACCAACAAGGAACTCGCCGGCGAGGCACAGACGCTGTCAAACGCGTTAAAACGGCCCGACGTGCGCGGGCGGTGGGGGGAGACCCAGCTCGAGCGCGTGCTTGAACTGTCCGGCCTGCGGAAGGACATCGACTTCACGGTTCAGGACAGCTTCGACAGCGAAGGGGAACGAATACGTACCGACGTCATCGTCCATCTGCCGCAGGACCGGACGGTGATTCTCGATTCCAAGGTGTCGCTGGCCGCCCTGATGGAAGCCTTTGAGACCGATGATGACGAAGCCAGGTCGGCGGCCTTCGACCGTCATGTTACCCAGGTCAAAACCCACGTGGATTCCCTGGCCAAAAAGGAGTACTGGAACGTCCTCGCTTCGACGCCGGACATGGTGGTAATGGTCATGCCCGAATTCGCCTTTCTGCCTGCGATCGAACGGGAACCCGGGTTGACGGAACGGGCGTTGGAGAAGAACGTGGTTATCGTGACGCCGCCCGCCCTGCTGGCGCTGCTCAAGGCCGTGGAGATGTCCTGGCAGCAGATCCGGGTTGCGGAGACGGCCAGGCAAATCAGCGATCTGGGCAAGGAGATGTACGACCGGCTGGCCGTTTTCGCCGGGCACTATATCGACGTGGGTAAATCGCTGCGCCAGGCGATTGAGCGGTACAATCGAAGTGTCGGATCATGGGATACCCGGGTCGCCACGTCCGCCATGCGGTTTCCCGAACTGAACGTCCCCGTTACACGGGAACTGCCGGAAGTATCCCCCGTGGATGAGATTCCTCGTACGATCCAGAAACTGACGGACGGTAAGCTGGAAGAAGGCCAGGCTGAAGACGTGGACGGGCGCGTCATTGACAAAGACGGATAGTTGATCTCGCCAGGAATCGATTTCTTCGATTCCGAGATAACGCGATGCTGTTCCCCCGCGAACCCACAGGAACGCATCCACCGACTCCGTCAACTATTCTTCCACGCTTGAACAGTCCTCTCACGTGCTACTTATCGACACAGGTGACAAGTTGTCCCGGGAAGACAGGTACAGGTGGCTTCGGGACTACCTCCGGACATATCTACAGTGGGATCTACGCGATCTGGCCGAGTTGGGCATTAATGCGATTTCATCACGAAAATTTGGTGGCAAGTGACACTGAAGGAATATGACGATCTAGCAGAAACGACTTGACATCATGTACATAAAGCGAAGTAGATAACACCACGCGGCCCCGAGGCATGACGGTTCACAACGCCTTCTTCGAAAGAGACTCTATTCACGAAGATTTCAAAATGAAAATCGAGTTATGAAAGGAGAGGCGCCGTGGCCAGGTATGAAGGCTGGACGCGGAGATTGAAACGAATCTGACTTGACTGGGATTTGGGGGTAGATCAGACCAACGATGCCCAAGGTTAGAGATGCCATGCGGTTGATAGAGGAGGATGGATGGAGGCTCGTTCGTACCAGAGGAAGCCACCGTCAGTTCAAGCACCGAGAGAAACCGGGTCGTGTGACCGTTCCTGGCAAACCAAGAGATGACCTACCACCGGGCACTTGGAATAGTATAATGAAACAGGCGGGGCTAAAGGAGCAAGAACAGCCATGAAGTACACCGTCGTCATTGAGAGGACCCCGAACAACTACGCAGCCTACGTGCCGGATCTGCCCGGGTGCGTGGCCAGCGCGGGTACCCGCAAAGAAGTGTTGAAGGAAATCCGGGAAGCCATAGCGTTCCACCTCGAAGGAATGCACGAAGACGGCGAACCCATCCCCGTGCCTCAGACTACGGCGGTAGTGGTGGACACTGCGGTTACGGCAGTGAGATGAGAAGCTCCCAGGAAGTTACCGAAGGGAATCAGTGTGAATTCTTCCCTGAGTACTAGCGTTTTTATGAATCGGTTATCTGCGTGACCATATGATTATACTAAAGCTTGAGCCCGATACTTGAGTTGAAGCCCACATTTTATGAATAATGCAGGTTAAGACTGTGCGAGATCGAGCCCTTCCAAGGTATGATTGCGTTCAAGACTTGCGTCGAATCCGGGATCGGCTCAGCGCTGAAATCACGAACATGAGCTATTTGCGGACGCTGGTTTCGTGTGTGCGTAGCGTTTGGGTGCTGGCCTTCCCCGCTATCGTTCACTCCTGATCCATCCTACCACGTCCTTTCCTTCAGCAGTTCCCGGATCGCCTCCTTCGGGACCGGCAATTCGTCGATGTGGCCCTCCAGCCACTCCGAGAAATCCGCTTCCATCCCGTCCGTCCACCGGTCGTCGATCTGGCCGGGCGTA
>JAPOOT010000442.1 GCA_026713285.1 Gemmatimonadota bacterium
CAGTGTCTACACCAGTGCGTACGACATACCGGGCGCCGTACGAGAATACGTGCGCTGGTTGACGCAGCAACCCCGTCAGCAGCGTATCGTCAGTGATCGCATCGACCTGCTCACGGGTTTGGGAGGCCAGGAACTCGTGGAGGAGTCGCTGAAATCAGCGGTGTCCGAACATAGCGGCAGCAAGGATGCACACGATCTGATCGGTAGTTTCTATCTGCGATCCGACAAACCCACGGAGGCCCTGGCCGCGTACCGCGTTGCGGACCGGTTGGACGGCGCCAGCGGGAAATACCTGATCCGGTTTGCTGAATGGGCCTTGCGGGAAGGGCACCATCAGAACGCCATCGATACATATCGGGAATTGACCCGGACGACCGTGTCGGATTCCCTGCGCGCCGAGGCCTATTCCGGCCTCGCCATGGCGTTTCAGAAAAGTGGCGCCGTGAACGATGCCGCCGAGACCTACCGGAATATCATCGCGCAGTATCCGGAATCCGGGTTCCGCGAAGAGGCGATGTCCAACCTGGCGGACCTGCACCTTGTTCACTACCGGGACGCGCCACAGGCGCTCGAACTGTACCGGTCGCTGCTGGACGGTCCGGACGATGCATCCACATCGAAGTACCGTGAAAATGCCCTGTTCGGCATCGCGGAGAGTTACGTCGTCATGGGCAGTCTCGAAGACGCGCTCGTCTATTACAACCGCATCCGGGACCCTGCTTCCGGATTCGCCGAATCTGAAACCCGCGCGCGGACGAACTACCATCTGGGTGAAGTGGCGCTATTTCAGGGCCGGTTGGACGAGGCCCTCGAACTTTTTCACGAGACGGCAGACCGCTATTCGGGGAGTCCCTTTGCCAATGATGCGTTGGAATGGACCATCCTGATTGCCGAGGGCCGGCAGGGCGGAGGCCGTTCGTTTACGGAGTATGTCCGGTCGGTGCTGCTGCAACGTCGGCACAGGGACCGGGAAGCCCTGGCAGCCTGCAAGTCGCTTGTCGAGGAACACGCGCAAAGTCCCATCGCGGACACAGTCATCCTGGACATCGGGATGATACTCGACCGGCTGGGCAAGCCGTTCCAGGCGGTCGCGGCGCTTCGCGACCTGATCGAGCGGCATCCGGATAGCCGCCATGTCGCCGCTGCCCGGCGGCGGATCGCGGAAATCTACGAAACCAGCATCGGTGATATCCCCCAGGCGCTCACGGAGTATGAGGCCCTGATCCTGTCCCACCCGAACCACTTCAAAAACGACGCCGTCCGCCGCAAGATAAGGGAACTGACCGCAAACCATCCGCCCCTGCCGTGACCATGTCCCGATCGCTTCACATACATCTTGTGGCCATCTGCGGTACGGGGATGGGCGCGCTCGCGGTGATGCTCAAATCCCTGGGTCACCGGGTTACCGGAAGCGACGAGCACGTTTATCCCCCCATGAGTACGGTGCTTTCGGAGCAGCGGATAACTGTATTCAATGGTTACGCCGCATCCAACCTGGATCCGCCGCCGGACCTCGTGGTCATCGGAAACGCGGTTTCCCGGGGCAATCCCGAGGCCGAAGCGGTGCTCGAAAGGAAGATCCGGTATGCGTCCATGCCGGAGGCACTTAAGACATACTTTTTGTGGGACCGCAAACCGGTCGTGGTGGCTGGAACACACGGCAAGACGACTACGACGGCGATGCTCGCATGGGTGTTCACCGAAACCGGCCTGGATCCAAGCTACATTGTCGGCGGCGTTCCCATCGGCTGGCAGACCGGCGCGCGGCTGGGATCGGGCGACCTGTTCATCCTGGAAGGCGATGAATACGACAGCGCATTCTTCGACAAACGTGCGAAGTTCCTTCACTACCTGCCCGATACGGTGATCATAAACAACATCGAGTTCGATCACGCGGACATTTATGATTCGCTCGATGGGATCGAGCTTGCCTTCAAAAGGCTGGTCAACATCATACCTGAAAACGGCCTGTTGATCGGCCCGGCGGACGACACCCGAGTCAGGGCGCTCGCTTCACGCGCATTCTGCCCGGTCCATACCCTGGGCGCGTCACCGGACGCAAGGTGGTCGGTGCGCGACGTGTCCAACGATCCCGGCGGCACGTCCTTCGACCTGTATGAACTGGGTGCGCGCCGCGCCCGTCTCATGATCGGTCAACTCGGAATGCACAACGTCAGGAACGCCTTGTCGGTCGTGGCCGCCGCCAGGCATTACGGCGTATCCTGGCCGGATATAGCGCGGGGCCTGGAGACCTTCCCCGGGGTGAAGCGCCGGCTCGAAGTACGGGGCGAAGTGAATGGCGTCACCGTCTACGACGATTTCGCCCACCACCCCACGGCCGTAAAGGCGACGCTGGAGGCCCTCAAGGAGGCTTTACCGAACCGGCGTGTCTGGGCCGTATTCGAACCGCGTTCCGCCACGACCATACGCCGGAACTTCCAGCAGGCCTACGGCGCCGCATTCGACAACGCGGACCGCGTGCTGATCGCACCAGTTTACCTGCCCGAGAAAGCGCCCGAAGGAAACCGGTTTTCGGTGAATGAACTGGTAGAAGAACTGCGTGATCGCGGCGTGGAAGCCAGCGCCCCGGGAAATGCGGACCGGATGGTCTCGCAACTGGTCGAAGGGGCCGTTCCGGGGGACCGGATCGTGTTCATGAGCAATGGGGGATTCGGCGGTATCCTCGACAAGACGTTGACCGCGTTGAAGAAAAAGCACGCGGAGGAAGCATCCCGGAAACAGGACTAGGCGTGCCGAGCGTACACCTCGACGTCCATTACTTCGCCGGCCGACCTGAATTGCTTCCGCAGCGTAGCTTCATGGATGAAGCCCGCGTCCTGCAGTGCCGCGCGCTTCGGGCCGTCGTCCGGTTCGACGTGGCAGATTACCTTGCGTCCGGCCGGAAGAGCAAATGAATCGAGCAGTGGCTTCAGTTGCGCCGTAAAGGCGGAATGAACGGCCAGATCGAGGAGAAAGGTCTCGCCGCGCCAGCGGGTATCGGGCGCCAGGGTCGCGTAACCCGTGACCGCTCCGCGCTCCGTGACCATCAGCCGGACCTGGACATCATCCGCTTCCCGTGTTTGCTTCATCAGCCCCAGGTAGGCCCCCTCGAACATGCGCGGTCCGATATGTCCCAGTCCGACGTTACGCAGGGAAGGCGGACCGGACTGTGCGCAGAACACGTTAAGCGAAGGCCAGTTCCTCCAGTCTCCAGGGACCACGCGAGCCCTGGCTCCGCGGAAATGTTCCCGCTCGTACGCCGCGTGCCCCATGTACTTCATGTGACCCGATTCCGGCTCGACGCTACGGAAGCCGAAGCCGTGGTAGAGGTAATAGGGATGGGTATCGTAGCCGGTGGACAGCGTAAGGTACCGGCCGTCCCGGGCTTTGAAATCGGCCATCTGCTCGGTCATGACGAGCCGCGCTACACCCTTGCGGCGGTGTTCAGGTGCGGTGTACACGTGGCTCAGGATGCCGATCCCGTCGTGTTCGCTGACCATGATGTTGCAGACCGCCCTGTCGTTCAGACAGCCGAGGTAGAACCTGGTTTCGAGGGGGCTGACCCGGCCGGCGAATACCTCGTCGAGATGCCACTGTTCGTTGCTGTACTTGTGCGCCAGGATCGGCCGGACCAGGGGCGCATAGTCGTCGTCCGGCGCCAGGACGACGCCGATTTCGAGCTTTTCACCCGTGCGGAGCGTACTGGCGGCGATCTGCGTGTACATAAACGTTGGGGTACAATCGGAGTTGGGGGATGGATTGAGATCGGGGCCTGTGCTTCTAGGTCTGCCTGCCGCGGCCCAGAACGGCACCGACGGCCATGCCGCTCAACGCCACCTGAACTGTATCGATGATGACCTTGATCAGGGTCCCGGTGAGATCCAGCATGGTGGTCATTCCAAAGAGGCTCAGACCCAGGAACAGGTGGAGTAGCGCTCCGAAGACCGCACTGGTCCCGAGGGCCTTCGCCGCACCGGTGTGGCCCGTCCAGCAGCCAAGGAGCACGGTCAACAACGCGCCCATGGCAACGGCGCCCAGGACGATCGTCCACACGTTCGGGCTGGACTTCATGACCAGTTCGGGAGCCGTCACCGCAAAACCTTTTAGAAAACCACCGAACAAACCGCCAGTGGCAAAGCCAAGCAGCAGCACCATGACGGTCCCGGTTACAGTCGCAATGGCGAATCGTTGTACAGACATAGACTCCTCTCCCTGCGAATAACCGTCCTGTCTTCCGGCCCTTGTTACAAGGTTGTGTGCCCGCAGGCCGCTGTCGGAAACCCGCGGATCATCCGGCGGATCACTTCCTGGCGAGTACGATTCCGATCACGGCGCCCGCCAGGG